>CANQEC010000090.1 GCA_947594335.1 uncultured Lachnospiraceae bacterium | reverse complement strand
GCCTTCGATCACATCCGGAGCTGCCGTCACGGCCTTTACGCCGTATTTCGTCAGCTCCAGCACCTGCTGGCTGTTTTTGAAGCTCGCCGCCAGAAGGCCGCTGTCCAGTCCGCTTCCTTTGATCGCGTCGTGTATGTCTTTTGCCACCTGGATCCCGTCAAACCCCATATTATCAATACGGTTGATGTACGGCGCCACATACTCCGCTCCGCACTTTGCCGCCAGATATCCCTGCATGGCTGTGTAAACCGCGGTTCCGATAAAACGGATCCCCTCTTTTTTCAGCTGCTTCATGGCTTTAAAGCCTTCCGGCGTGCAGGGAATCTTCACCAAGGTAGTGTCCCCGAGCTCTCTTACAATCCTGTGGGCTTCCTCCGTCATTGTCTCGGCTTTGCCGGAAACGGCCTGCACAAACAGCTCCGCGTCTGTTCCGATAAACGCGCGGATTTCCTTTAAGACCTCATAGGGCGCTCTTTTTGTCCTCGCCAGAATGGAGGGATTTGTGGACACTCCGTCTGCCGGGTAAAATTCATAAATGTGCCTGATTTTGCTGATATCTGCGTGGTCAATACAAAGTTTCATACGATACCTCCAATTTTATTTTTAATGAAATTCTGATGACCCGTCCAAAAATGAGACAGGAGAAAAAATATGAGAAAGAAAACAGACCGCACAAACCAGATTCTGGAACTTTTGTCGTCGGAAACCAAAGCGGATGTCACAGAGCTTTCTGAAAAACTGGGCGTTTCCCAGGTGACGGTCCGAAAGGATCTGAATGAGCTGGAACAGCGCGGCATCATCCGGCGGGAGCATGGGTACGCCGCGCTCCGGAACATGGACGATATGGGAACGCGCATCGCCTTTCATTACGACGCGAAAAAAAAGATTGCCAGAAAGGCCAGCGAGCTCGTCCAGAACGGCGATACCATCATGATTGAAAACGGAAGCTGCTGCGCGCTTCTCGCGGATGTGCTCACGGAAACGCACCGCGATCTGACGGTCATCACCAACAGCGCTTTCATCGCCTCCTACATCCGCGGGAAATCTGGTTTCCAGATTATTCTTCTGGGCGGCATCTTCCAGCAGGACAGCCAGGTCGTGGTCGGACCGCTGGTGCGGCAGACAGCGTCGAACTTCTGTGTGGATCAGTTTTTTATCGGTACAGACGGCTATTCTCCGGAAAACGGCTTTACAAACCGCGACCAGCTCCGCGCCGAGGCCGTCCGTGACATGGCCGCGCAGGCGGAGGCTGTCATCGTTCTGACAGAAAGCGAAAAATTCAGCAGGCGCGGGATCGTTCCGCTGAATCTGAACGGCCGGATACAGACCGTCATCACGGACAGCAGAATTCCTGATGAAGCAAGCCGTTCTCTGCAGTCCAGGGGGATCCAGGTCATTACTGTATAGCAGGCATCAGTCCCTGTGAAATTCGTTTTTCATAATGTCTGCTCAGTTCTCCCGATAATATCATCCTGTGTCGCTTTGGACAGGACATTGAAGAACGCGCTGTAGCCCGCCACACGGACAATCAGATCCTTATGATTTTCCGGATGTTTCTGCGCGTCCAGAAGCGTCGCGCGGTCAACCACATTGTACTGCACATGGTAGCCGTCCAGACGATTGAAAAACGTGCGGATGATCATCTCCAGCTTTTTCGTGTTCTCCGGGGTGGAGAGCATGGATGGCGTCACCTTCTGATTCAGAAGCACGCCTCCGGTAATCTCATGAGTCGGCAGTTTGGAAACTGACTTAAACACAGCCGTGGGACCGTTTTTGTCCATCCCGTGCGCTGGAGAACATCCTTCCGCCAGAGGCTGGTGCGCGTGACGCCCGTTCGGGGTTGCCATTGTGCCGTATCCCTGCCCGACATTCGCGGAGATCGAGGACGTTCCCGCATAGCGGATGCCGCCGATCGGGCCTCTCTGATAACGTGTATTCGGATATTTCTTCATCTCGTCGATATAGGATGCGTAGGCGTCCACGATCAGCCGGTCCGCCCGGTCGTCGTCGTTCCCATACTTCGGAGCGTCGTTAATCAGCATCTGTCGGATCTGCTCTCCTTTCTCGCCCGCAAAATCATTCTGCAGGGCATCCATCAGCTCGTCCCGGCTGATCTTCTTTTCCTCAAACACCAGAGTCTTAATCGCCGCCAGGGAATCCGCCATATCCGCGATCCCCACCTGAAGGCCTGAGATAAAGTCATAAACCGCACCGCCCTCCTTGATCGTCTTTCCGCGGCTCAGGCAGTCCTGCGTCAGCGTCGAACAGAGAATATCCGGCACTTCCCGCTCGCTTGCGAGATCGATCGCGTTCTCCACGATCACGCTGGCGCGGGTCAGTTCACGGACTGCCTTATCCCACGCGTTCATCAGCTCGTCAAAAGATTCCATGTCGCGGAAATTTCCATAATCTTTGACAAAGCGCCGCCCGGACGTCATGTCGATCCCGTTGTTCATCACCATGAGAAGGATTCTCGGGAAATTCAGGTAACTCATGCCGGTGCAGCGATAGCCCCATTTTCCGGGAACCGCGGTCTCCACGCAGCCAACCGCCGAATAGTTGTAAGCATCCTTTTTCTTCACGCCCTTCTCAATAAACGAGGAGATAATCACCTCGTCGCTGTTGAACGCTGGCATGCCTGTTCCGAGCTTCAGCACCTCCAGCGCCTCATTCATAAAATCCTGATTCAGGTTCCGGTGATAACGCACCGTCAGATTCGGCTGCGGCAGCCTCGTCTGTCCGATCGAGCGAAGCACCAGGAACGACAGTTTGTTGACCGCATCCCTGCCGTCCGGCGTCTGTCCGCCGACGGTGACGTTCTGATACATCGGACTTCCTGCACTGGAGAAGGTATGCGCCTGCGAGCGGATCTTGTTGATCGTCAGCGTTTTGATCCACAGATTCGTCAGCAGCTCCACCGCCTGATCCTCAGTGATCGTTCCTCTCTGAAGATCCGCTTCCAGATATTCGTTCGCGTACTGGTCGAAACGTCCGTAGGAAAGCGAGTGTCCATTGGACTCAATCTGGAGGATGAGCTGGATAAACCACACAGACTGCACCGCCTCATGAAAGGTCTGCGCCGGATCATAGGGAACCTTCTCACAGATCCTCGCGATCTCCAGAAGCTCGGATTTTCTCGGCTCCGAAGCGTCCGCCGCCTTCTCCCGCGCAAGCGCCGCATAGCGCCCCGCAAATTCGCGGACCGCGTCGATCACGATCAGCACTGCTTTATAAAACTGATATTTGTCGATGGACTCCGGCTTCGTCAGATCCAGACCGGCCTTGTACTCCCTCGCCCTGCGCTCGTAATCCTTCAGACCTTTTCTGAGCAGATTCGCATAATCGACAACAATGTGGGCGTCTCCGGCGTTTAACTTCCCTTCCATCCCGAAAAAACCGGTGTCCATGTAGACCTGCATCTCTTCCGGTATCAGGGCCTCCCCTCTGGCGCGCAGATTATTGTTTTCCCAGAAATCCGCGATCGAGCGGATCTGCTCCTTCGTCTCCTCTGTAATATAGAAGACATCGCCGTCTCTTTTCTCAAACAGATCCAGTTCATCGAGAACGAACTGCAGCGTGTACTCCGGAAAGATCGGCGCGTCCCTGTTGGAGGAGGCCTGATTGCCCGCCAGTATCGTCTCGTCCTCAATATAAATACTCATTTTCTCAAGAATATTTTTCAGCATCAGAGCACGCTTCATCACCGGCGGCTGATTCAGGTTTTTCTTATATGCCTCAGTCGCCAGAATCGCGCGCTGCGCGTCTATATAAGGCTTCTTGTCCAGTACGCTCTCCCTGTAAGCCTGCATCCTCGGGGTTAAGGATCCGAAATGTGCCTTGTTCTCCATAGAAATCTTCTCCCTTTTTCACTTTCTTTTTGCCTCTCATACTATCACAACCGTTAGATTTGTCAATATTAATTTCTAATAAAATTAAAATAAATTTCATTCATAAGTTTTATGTTTACATTTTTCTGTCCCCATGTTAGTATCATAACAAATGACAGGCCGACTTGCTGCCTGCGGAATTAAATTTGTCATCGATTTTTTATCAAAATTTAACGTGAGAGGTATCTATTTATGGAAATGACTGGAATTGTTTTTAATATTCAGAAATTTTCAATCCATGACGGCCCCGGAGTGCGCACCACCGTCTTCTTAAAAGGCTGTCCGCTCCGCTGCGCATGGTGCGCAAACCCGGAATCCCAGCTTTCCCGGATTCAGATTATGTATGATAAACAGAAATGCCATCAATGCCAGACCTGCGTGAATGTCTGCCCCGTACATGCGGTCACGATGGAGGAAGACCATCTTATTCATGTGGATTTTTCCCGCTGCAAAGGATGTCTTACCTGTGTGCACGCATGTCCGGGAAGAGCTCTGACCCCCGAAGAGGAAGAAAAGACCGTGTCAGAAGTATTCGGCGAGTGTATGAAAGATTTTGATTTTTATGAAGAATCCGGCGGCGGCGTTACCATCTCCGGCGGCGAGGGCATGGTTCAGCCGGATTTTACAGAAGCGCTGATCCGGAAATTAAAAGAGCACGGCGTCCACACCGCAATCGAAACCACCGGTTTTGTCAGTCCGGCCGTGTTCCGGCAGCTGGCGCCACAGTTTGACCTGCTGCTGTTCGATGTCAAACATTACGACCCTGTCCTCCACGAAAAAGGAACCGGTGTACGGAATGAACAGATCACAGCAAACCTCACATGGGCCCATGAGCAGAGACTCTCTATCCTTCCCCGGATCCCGGTGATCCCCGGATTTAACGACCGGCTTGAAGACGCCAGAGGTATCGCTGCCCTGCTGAAGCGCATCGGTCTTGCGCGTGTACAGCTTCTGCCCTTCCATCAGATGGGTGAGCAGAAATATGAATTCCTGAACCGGGACTATTCGCTGGCCGGCGTAAAAGCGCTCCATCCGGAAAATCTGGCAGATTACAGAGAAATGTTCCTGGAAGCGGGGATAGAGTGTTTCTTCTGAACTATGCCGCGGATCCGCGGCTGCCCGAATTTAAATAAATTCCCATCGCTTTCCCTCTCTCCGAATTCAATTCTGTAAATTTACTGTATCTCCAAAAAGAGGCAAATCAAAACCAGAAGAAACAAAACGATCTGGCAACGGAATTTGCCTCTCTTTCCTGCCAGGTTCAGGTGAAACTGGAGCAGAACCTCAAAACAATATAAAAATCGCGGGCTGTTTTTTGTAAACAGTCCCGCGATTCCGTTTTTATGTTCCTCAATCACGTCATGGTTCAGATCCTGAAGCATCTGTATTCTCATCTGGCTTATCAGAAGTTTCCTCCGCTGTTTCTCCGTCCTCTCCATCCGAAAGCGCAAAGCTTCTGATCCTTTTTCAGACTATAGATACAGCTTCCCGGTCCGATTTCCCATCTTGGTCTTTCGTCTTATCCGATTACAGCGTCGCCGGCCGTATATTCCTCCAGTGAATTCTCTCTGACCTGAATGCATACATAGCTGATTGGAGAATCCTCCGCCGCGGAAAACTGTCTCTTGGCCGCGGGAGAAATGCGAACCCAGTCTCCGGCTTTAAGATCAACGGTTTCCCCGTCAATCACGGCTTTCCCTTTTCCTGACAGAATCATGTAAATCTCCTCATTCTTTTTATGAGAATGCACAAACGGTACTCCTGCGCCTGCCGGAAGATTGTTTACACTTACCTCTGCCCCTGTCAGTCCAAGCTGATCGTGAAGTTCTGTTCTCGCATCCTCTTTTACACTTACTTTGCTGAAATTCGCCATCTTGTTTACCTCCATAAGCTGTTGTAACTCTTTTTGATACATCAGCATTATAAATCCTCTTTGTTGTAATGTCAAGTATTACAACAAACTTTTTAAGAATTTATATATTGGTATGCATCGTCCATAATATTCTTTATCGTGATCGAACGCATCCTGGACTCCATGGCCTCCTGAATCTCCCTCAGTCTTTCATCCATGATATTATGGATATTTTTTCCGACCGGACATCTGGGATTTGGGTTATCATGGAAATGAAAAAGCTGTCCCTCGCCGACACTCTCCACCGCATTGTAAACATCAAACAACGTGATATCACTCAAATTTCCCGCTATATCCGCGCCGCCGCTCCCTCTTTTCACTTCAACGATGCCTGCTTTCTTCAGCTGCTGAAGCAGACGCCGGATCACAACTGGATTAACATTGACACTTGACGCCAGAAACTCACTGGTAATTTTTCTCTCGTTCTTAAATGCCTCAATACAAATGAGGACATGAACCGCTATGGTAAATCTGCTCGATATCTGCATGGGAATCTCCTGTCATTGCAACGATATTTATTCCTGTGAGGATCAAATAGTCTTTCCCACGAGAGAAAAACTGCCGGTATCCTGTTTTTTATTCAGATTTTCTTTGCCAAATTTTCCTCGTCTTAAATTTCCTTCCCTTTCGTCACAACCGCATGGATCACAAACGGCACAAACAGCGTGATGAGCGCCGCGTAGCCAAGGTATGCGTATCCTTTGCTGACCACTGCCATCAGGCCGAACTGCGCGATCGCGAATGCGAGGAACGTAAAGATCAGCGTAAACACGGCGTTGCGGCCAAGATGACCTTTCTCTTTCTGCTCCTGCGTCGCCATACGGCGCTCAATCGCGTTGACACAGCGAGTGACAATGCCGGAGATCATGTTGACCGCCGTCGAGATTGCGCCGAGGATGATCAGCAGGGAGATAATCGGTGTCAGGATCTTTGCGCCCACTCCGTTCTGCACGAGAACGAGCATCGGGACAGATGCTGCTGCCATATCAGCCACATAGGATACTGCGAGAAGTCCGACGATGGAGAGTTCCATCGCAACAAAGTTGCAGACGAACATGCCGAGCGCCGCGCGGTTGATCTGCTTCACATCCGTCACCGCCTCCATATGCTGATACATAACGGAGACAGAGGCAAGCTGGAAGAAGAAGTACAGAACCGCCGACCAGAGAGCCGGTCCGAACGCGCCGGTCTGCGTCGAGCGGACGACCATCTCTCCTCCGGCCATACGTCCGATGGAAGTGGAGATCTCGCCCCACTGCACTACGATATTCGGAACAAGCACCAGCACAAGGCCGATGATGATCAGAACGCTGAGCGTAGATGCACACTTACGTACAACACTCGTTCCAAACAAAGCGATCACGAAGATAAACACCGCAACAATGAGCGTACACAGCCAGTACGGAATTCCGAACAGCGTCTGGATCGTCGAACCGCCGGTCGCGAACGCCGCCGCGGAAGCCGTCGCGATCATGATCAGATAGCAGACTTCATAGAGATTGGACATCACATAGCGTGTCTTTCCGTAAATACTGTCGGAAAAGCTTCTGTAATCATAGGTCTTGTGTTTGTAGGCATACCTCATGCCGTACCAGAAGAACAGTGCGTACAGTCCCTGTGTCAAAGCAGGAAGAATCAGGCACCAGATGCCGTAATTAATAAAATACTGATAAATCTGCGCGCCGGACGCAAAGCCGCCGCCGAACTGCGTCGTGAATGCCACGAACGCGATGCCCATTGCAAGGGGCATTTTATTTTTGTCTACAAGAAAAGAACGTTTTCCGCTCATAGTTTCCTCCTTAATATTATATTATTAATCAAGCTTTACCACCTTACCCGGATTCAGAATCAGCTTCTCATCAAACGCAAGCTTGATCGCCTTATAGAGCTGAATCATCCTTGGTCCGACAAACTCCTCCAGGAATTCCAGTCTGCCGTTTCCGATTCCATGTTCTCCGGAAAGCTGTCCTCCAAGCTCCTTTGACAAAGCGTACAGCTCCGTGAGGCTTGCGTGGGTCGCGCTTTTCCACTCCTCATCGCTCATCTCCGGGCCGCGCAGCATCTCTGTATGGATGTTTCCGTCGCCGCAGTGACCGCACGGCTCCACACGGATGCCATGCGAGAGCGCGATCTTCTTCGCAGCCTTGACATACTCTGCGATCCGTGAGCGCGGAACAACGACGTCACATTCCTCCTGCGCCACGGAGTCAGCTTTCATGCCTTCAAGGATACCGCCGCGCACTGCCCAGACTGTGCCTGCACGCTCCGGCGTGTCCGCAAGGAAGCAGTCGAGCGCTCCATTTGCGAGCGCCGCCTCGGATGCCGCCTCCACTGCGCTGTCCAGTTCCTGCTGGCTTGACGCATCGTACATGACGATCAGGACGGCATTGCCTTCCTTTACCGGAAACATCTTATTCAGATTCCGTTCCACGATATCGATCAGCTCTCTCTCAAGGAACTCGATCGCGGTCGGCACAAACGGAAGCTCCAGCACCTTCGGCACCATGTCCGCGCACTCTTCCAGACTGTTAAACGGCATGACAAGCGTGCAGGTGCAGGTCGGCGCGGGAAGCAGCTTCAGCGTCACCTGTGTCAGCACGCAGAGCGTACCTTCAGAGCCGATGACCAGATCCTTCACACTGTAACCGGTCGTATTCTTTACAACATTTGACGAAAAATTCATAATCGAACCATCTGGCAGGACCGCCTCGATGCAGCGCACGAAATCACGCGTCAATCCATAGCGCACCGCCTTCATACCGCCCGCGTTCGTGATGACATTGCCGCCGATCGACGCCGTCTTCTCACCGGGATCCGGCGGATAGAACAGCCCTTCTGCCGCAGCCGCAGCCTGCACATCGACAAGGTACGCGCCAGGTTCGACCGTGATCGTCTGGTTCTTGTGATCAACCGGAAAGATCTTGTTCATGCGCATGACGGACATCATGATCCCGCCGTACTTACAGGTCGCGCCGCCCGCAAGTCCCGTGCCTGCCCCGCGGCAGACGACCGGGATATTATTGTCCCAGGCATATTTCATAATCGCCGATACTTCTTCTTTATTGATTACTTCGACGTACAGCTCCGGGGGAAACACGCCGTACTCCGGCATCTCGTCCCGGTAATACTCATTCGCGATCTCATCGCCCACCCAGACGCGGTCCGC
>CANQEC010000089.1 GCA_947594335.1 uncultured Lachnospiraceae bacterium | reverse complement strand
GTGATAAAGCCATACCCCTTCTCTGCATTGAACCACTTAACCGTGCCCTTATTCACAGCGAACACCTCCTGTTAAAATAAAATACGTGAAATAAGATTCCGCTTAAAAACTTCACCAGCTATTAGAAATTACAAACAAAATAAACGAATTGATATAAAATTTTATAACCTATAATAGCCAGTGAAATATATAAACAATAAATCTTTTCAGTATCCTCATTATAAACTCTTCTGCCGGGGCTGTCAAGTAAAATACACGATTTTTTAAGAAATATATAAACGACATGCTAAGAAGGTAAAAATTATAACATTACACCAATAATTTTAATACACTGTTGTTTTGAGCAGACGCAGGAAAAAATTATACAGCATGAACTGATGTAAGTCAATCGTAAATTTGACTTAATTATTAATTGCACTTTCTGACAAAGAATGATAGAATGAGATGCAGTTATTACAGTGGGAGGTACATATGAAGACATTTTTTTATGTTTTGCTGGGTATTCTGATCGTTCTCGTAATCATCCTCGCCGTTCTGTATTTTGTGGGACGCAGGCTTCAGAGAAAGCAGGAAGCGCAGCAGCAGCAGATGGAGGCGGCGAAGCAGACGGTGTCCATGCTGATCATCGATAAGAAGCGAATGCCCATAAAGGATTCGGGGCTTCCGCAGATGGTGATTGACCAGACTCCAAAGCTTATGCGCCGGTCCAAGCTTCCGATCGTCAAGGCGAAGGTGGGACCCAGGATCATGACGCTTATCAGCGACGCGGCGGTTTTTGACACGATTCCCGTGAAAAAGGAAGTCCGTGCGGTAGTGAGCGGCATCTATATTATGGAAGTAAAGGGCGTGCGCGGACCTCTTGAGACTCCGAAGAAAAAGAAAGGATTTTTCGCGAAAATGAGGGACAAGGTTTCCGGAAAAGCGAAAAAAGAGGCAGCGGAGGCAGCCAAAAGCGCTTCCGGAAAAAAGAAAGGCATAAAAGGCTGATGAAAGACGAGCAGGAGGAAAACAGCCTCCTGCTCGATTTTTAGCTTTCGGAAAAATGGCGCGGTTCCTGTTCTCTGAGCCGGCGGCTTTCCTCAAGCAGATATTCTTTCGTATTCAGCTGCGGCTGCTCCAGCACCTCAAAAAGCAGGCGTTCCAGCAGACGCCCCATCTTTGGCCCCGGCTTCATTCCGTCGCGGATCAGATCGTCCCCTTTCAGCATCAGCTGTTTTGTGCAGAGGCAGTCTCCGTGCTGCCTGATCTCATTCCAGATGCGTCCGACTTCCTTTAGATAATTCAGTTTATCCTGTATCACGGAAGGATTCTGTGACAGGATATCGGCGCGTTTTACCAGAAGATAATCGTCGAATGTTTCAGGCCCCATGGCGTGCGCCGCCATGCGGATGTCTCTTGCGGAGAGCTGCGGGTACAGCGAGTGATTCTTTACCAGATTACAGACCCGGAACAGGGTATTGTTGTCAAATTTGAGACGTTTCATGATCCGGTATGCGATTTCCCCGCTTCGCGAAGCATGTCCGTGAAAATGATCTCTGCCCGTCTCGTCGGTCGTGCAGACATCCGGTTTGCCGATGTCGTGAAAGAGCATTGTAAGACGCAGAACAGGGTCGGCCGGAATATTTTCCATCGCGAGCAGAGTATGCTCCCCGGTTGAGTAGGCGTGATGCGGGTTGTTCTGACGCTGCACCATGAGCCGGTCAAACTCGGGCATGATGACGGATGTGATGCCTGTCTCGTAGGCGAGGCGGAACCAGGAAGGGTGAGGCGATGCCACTAATCGGACGATTTCCGTACGGATCCGCTCAGCGCTGATGTGGTCGAGCAGGTCCGCCATGCTGCGGATCGCCTCCTTGACGCTGTCGTCAATGGAAAAGCCAAGCTGCCCCGCAAATCTCACAGCCCGCAGCATCCGGAGAGCATCTTCACTGAATCTTTCGTCTGCCCTGCCGACGCAGCGTATCACTTTATCCTGAAGGTCCTTCATCCCGCCGAAGATGTCAACGATTCCTGTTTCATGGGAATATGCCATCGCGTTTATTGTAAAATCCCGCCGCCTCAGATCCTCATGAAGGCTGGATGTGAAGGAAACCTGCTTTGGGTGGCGGGAATCCTCGTAGACTCCGTCGATCCTGTAGGTGGTGACTTCACAGCCTTTTCCGTCAGTCATGACGGTCACTGTTCCATGAGCAATTCCGGTATCGATTGTCCGCAAAAACAGTCTTTTTATTTCCTGCGGCGGTGCGGATGTTGTGATATCCCAGTCCCCCGGTGTCCTGCCCAGTATGGAATCGCGGACGCAGCCGCCGACCACAAAAGCCTCATAGCCCGCCTCGTGAAGGGTATCGAGGATTTTTTCCGCGTGGGCGGGAATTTCCATATAGTTCATGCCGTTCCTCCTTTCGTGATTCCACAGCAGATTTATCATAGCATAGCTTTTGGAGGATGAAAAGAAAAAGTTGGGCGCCGCCTCCTGCCTTTAAATAAAAAATTTTGAAGAAGGAAAACGAAAGAAAGAGAAAAGAAAAAATGAAAAAAGTGTGTTCTCGCGGAAACGTATTTACAAAGGTCGCGCGGAAATGATATAATGCAGACTGGTTTTAGCTTTTAACCGGCGCCCGCGTTTGCCGCGCGGATGTCAGCATGAAGAAAGGAATGGACTGACTATGAAAAAGAAAATCGTTGTATTTTTACTTGCAGGCGCTCTGGGATTTTCGCTTGCAGGCTGCAGCGCCTCTTCCGAGAAGACGCAGAAGCAGGAAGCTGCGAATGATGCGTCAGAGGATCAGACAGCAGGAATTGAAGATATGGAAACAGATGAAGCAGATGAGGAGGAAGAGACTGAGACTGAGACTGAGACTGAGGCCTCGCTTGAGCCGATCAATCCGTCCGATTATCTGATTGAAAACGCGGCGGATTATGTCACGCTTGGCGATTACGCGGGAATCCCTGTTGAAAAGACAGTTTATGAAGTCACGGACGAGATGGTTCAGGAACGGATCAGGGACGATCTTGAAATGTACGCGGAGGAAGTGGAGGCGGATCATCCGGCGCAGGAAGAAGATACCGTCTATGGAAACCTCACTTATGTATTTGAGGGATCAGAGGAGCCTTATGAGGAGGAAGACTTTTTCCTTACGATCGGCTATGAGGAATATGGAGAAGAATTTGATGAAAAGGTGACCGGCGCTTCCACAGGGGACAAACTGGAATTTTCGATCAGTTATCCGGAGGATTCCGAGATGATCGAGTGGGCCGGGCATACCGTTGATTTTGTCTATGAGGTGACGGGCGTTTACAGCCTGGATGTACCTGAGTATAACGAGGAGTTTGTCACGGATACGGTCGGATTTGAATCGATGGAGGAATACGAAACTTACATCCGCGAGACTCTTGAGGAGGAGAACGAGGATGCGAGCTATACCGAGGCAGTCGATACGCTTTTTGAGGAGGCGATTGCCCGCACGGAGTTTGGCGAATATCCGCAGGAGCTCTATGACAGCTGCAGAGAGGAAATCATAGAATTCTATACATCCTTCAGCGGCGCAGAGTCCGAGGATGAGATTCTTGATATGTTCGGCATTACGGAGGATGATATCAACGAGGAAGTTCTCTCTACGGTAAACCGCAGACTTCTTGTCAGCGCTTACTGCCTTGCGAACGGCATTGAGCTGACGGAGGATGAGTACGTGTCTTATCTGGAGGAAAACGCGGCTCTCTATGGAGAACCGGATGCGGTTTCCTTTGAAGAGATCTATGGCCGTGAGTCTCTCGTATGGACCTTGTATGAGTCGAAATTCACGCAGGCCCTGTATGAGCAGGCGGACATCACGGAGGTTCCGTACGATCCGTCCGCGGATGAGGAAACGACAGAGGTTTATTCTGAGGAATAAGAAAAATCGGCAGGAGAGCTGAAGTGTGACAAAGGTCCGGCTGTGTCAGTTTTTGGGAAAGGGCATGGCCGGACTTTTGCAGATTGAAAATAACAGAGAGGAATTGTGAGTATTATGAAGAAAAAATATCTGATGGCGGCGCTGCTGTGTTCCATCTGTCTGACAGGGATCTTCCCCGCGGGTGCGGGGACTGCATCCGCCGAAGAGACAGAGGAAATAACGGAAACTTCGGAGCCGGAGAGCGCAGAGGAAGAGAGCGGGCAGGAGGAAGCGGAGGTTCCGGAGAAAAGACCGGATTATCAGGCGCTTGACTATGTGACGCTCGGAGAATACAAAGGGCTGAAGGTGGAGATCGATCCGGCGGATTTTGTGGTGACGGATGACGACGTGACGAACCGGATTCGGGAGGAGATTAAGGCTGCGGATCTGCTTGAGGAGATTCCTGAGGGTCAGGTGCAGAACGGCGATGTCGCGAATATCGATTATGAGGGGAAGCTGGATGGAGAGGCGTTTGAAGGCGGCACGGATCAGGGGTTTGACCTGGAGATCGGATCCCACACGTTCATCGACGGATTTGAAGAAGGACTGATCGGCACGACAGTCGGGGAGACAGTGGATCTGCCGCTGACTTTTCCGGAATATTACGGAAGCGACGAGCTGGCTGGCAAGGATGTTGTGTTTACCGTGAAGGTAAATTCTGTAAAGCGCATGCCGGAGCTGACGGATGAACTGGCCGGAAAGGTGTCGTCGGACGAATATAAGGACGCCGCGTCCTACCGGACCCATATCAGCGAGGAGCTGCAATCATCTGTGGATTCCGCGAAGCAGAGCCAGATCTACCGCGAGCTGATGACGCTGATCGCGAATGTCAGCAAGATAAACGACTATCCGGCGGAGCTGGTCGAGTACAGCGCGGAGAGTATGAGATCTTACTACAGACAGTACGCGGAAGCGTATGGAATGGAATTTGAAGATTACCTGAAAAGCTTTTTCGGCGGCATGACGGAAGACATGTTCGAAGAGCAGGTGGATATCGCTGTAAAGCAGAACCTCCGGCAGGAAATGCTTCTCAAGGCGATCGCGGAGACAGAGGAGCTTGAGGTTTCGGATGAAGAGTTTCAGGCGGGCTGTGAAAGATACGCGAAAGAATACGGTTTTGAGACAGTGGAAGATTTCCTGAACACCTACGAGGAAGATGTGGTTAGGCTTGGCCTGCTTCAGGATGAGGTCATAGAGTTTGTAAAGGACAACGCGGTGATCGAAGAGGTCGCGGAGACGGAAAGCGAGAGCGGAGCAGACGAGGCGGAGAGCGGGACAAAGGCGGAATAAAGAAATGTGCCGCTGCGCCGGCAGTCTATAGTACGAAAGAGGGATGGGGAGCGTGTCAGGCGCTTCCCATCTTTGCGGTATGACGGGTATGCCGCCAGTCTGTGGTGAAAGTCCATAAGGGGCGTAGCTGCCAACGAACCCTAAAGCGAATCCCAAGGTTTACATCGCGAGGTGCAGGCGAGAAGAAGGGATAGCGAAATCGCAGCCTGACGAACAGAAACCTGATATCTTTACATTTTCTGGATTCAGATGCCTTTGGTATATCATTTCCCATTTCCTCATAAGCGAGGGATGAGGGGAGAGGATATGCCGAAGGCATTTTTGTGCTGCACAGTCTCGGATGAGAATAATTCTGTTCTTTTGTGCGTGGTGTAAATAATAATAATTGTGCCCGACAAAATATTTCGCTGCAGTAAATTTGAACTGAATGAAGGAGGAAAATGAAAGTGATAAACCGACAGAAAAAAGATCGGCTGGAAAAAGCCTGCCAGATTTTAGACGGAGTAAGAGATTTGTGCATCCTTCTGGAAAGTCCCGGGACAAAGGATATTTTTCCTTCAATATTTATACTCATGGAAATGGCCATGGAAAACGCGGCCGCTCTTCTGGAGGAAGTTATTGAGGAAGCATAAAAAACAGATAAACATATCGGCAGGCAGGAACAAATTCTGATCATTCCAGCGTAGAAACAAAATCATACAGCGCCTGCCGCTGTTTTGGAGACAGCCTGTAGATCCATGCAAACAGGGGATCGCTCTGCAGCTTTTTCTGAGTTCCGTCGTCGAAGAATTCAGACAGAGAGATCCCCAGAGCTTCGCAGATGGAAGCGACGATCTCTACGGACGGTTTCTTGGCTCCGGATTCCACATCCCGAAGATGGGTCTGGGAAATGCCGGCATAATCGGCGAGACGGTTGACGGAGTAATCTTTGGCGGTACGGAAATAAGCGATTCTTTTACCTACGTCCAATGAAAACACCTCCCATAATATCATTATCTTTTGAACGACAATAATTTTCTCTGACTTTTACCATCATAGCAAAAGAATTCCATGACGTTTACAGCAAAAGCGATTGAAAAAAACAGCTATAGCTGTTATAATTAAGGCAGGATTTAAACGAACAGAAGTTTAAAAACAAAAATAAGCCGGAACAGCCGGCTTGAAGGAGATATCATGCAAAAACAGGAGAGACAGACGTTTATCGTGGATATTATCGCGCATCAGAAATGTACCTGGCAGGGTCAGATACATTGGATTCAGGGCGACAAAAAAATATCATTCAGAAGCGTGATGGAAATGCTGCATCTTATGGACTCGGTGATCGTTGACGAAGATGAACAGTGGGAGGCTGACATGGCAGAGGCAAAGTAAGATGGAAAAAGAAACGGTAAAAGCGACACTGTTTGGAAATTTTTCTCTGGCAAACGGACAGGTCGTCCTCAGGGAAGGGGATATCAGCGCAAATAAAATGCTGCAGATACTGGCTTACATTATTGTCAACAGGGACGTGCCGGTGATGGCCAGAAAGCTGAACGAGGAATTCTGGTCGGAAAATTCGAGGAATCCGGAGAGCGCGCTGAGGACTCTGATGTGCCGTCTCCGGAACAGACTGAAGATGCTGGGGCCCGAAGACTACATCTGTACTCTGCCCGGAGGCTATCAGTGGAACCCGGAGATCCCGATCGAGACGGACTATGAACAATCCGAGAAGATCATGAAAGACATGAAAAATCAGACGGACGATTCCGCCCGCAAAGAGCTGTGTCAGGAGCTGGTCAGCAGTTACCGGGGAGATATTTCGGCCAGGCTGGTCTATGAGTCGTGGCTGCAGCCGCAGATCGTAAAGTATCAGACCATGTATCTGGAGGCGGCAAAAATACTGAACGGCATCTATGAGCAGGAGGGCGCGTGGGCGGATATGGAGATACTCTGCCAGAAAGCCGCGGCGCATGAACCGCTGGACGAGGATATCCAGTACTGGCTGATCAGAAGCCTTCAGAAACAGAAGAAGTACGATCAGGCGCTGCTCCAGTATGAGAAGGCGAAGAAACAGTTCTACAGAGATCTCGGAATAAGAGTGCCGGAAAAGCTGCGGGATATTTTTCGGGAGCCCGCGGCGGAAGTCAGAGTACAGACGGAGGACATTGCCGATATCGTCTGGGAGGCGAGCGAAAAAGAAGAGCCGAAAGGCGCCTTCTTCTGCGACTATCAGATATTCCGTCAGATCTACCGCCTGGAGATGAGACGTATCGACCGTGTCGGGATATCCGAATACATGCTGCTGCTGACCGTTCAGCGCACGGGCAGGCTCCAGTCCGAGGGGAAAAGAAAGATGGATTCAGGACTCATCGAAGGAGCCGACATACTGGAACAGGTTGTAAGGGAGCTGCTCCGCATCGGGGACGTGGTGACGAGGAACGGTCCGGTCCAGTATGTGATCCTGCTGTCGGCGTGCTCCTACGAGGCCGGGATGGCGGTAGCGGAGAGGATCCGGAAAAAATTTCTGAAAAAAATAAAACAGCGGAAGCTTGAACTGCAGTATGAGCTCAGGGATCTTTCGCTGCAATGGCAGGAGGCGACGGAAAAATGAGCGGTACGACGGCTTTTCCAATAAATATGATAAGGCTCTGCATCGACGAGTACGGGAACGATCTCTCGGGCAGAGTGTACAGCAAGCTGATGCTTGTACCGCTGCTGTTCACAGGATGCAGCGGACTGCTGCTGCGGATGGACGACGTGTTTGAGCAGGTCGGGTACCCGCAGGCTTTTCAGGTAAGGCGCACCTTTTTCAAGCCGGCAAGGCTGAAAGGAAGCATCCACGTACCGGAACAGCTGCTGGACGATGAGGAACTGGGGCGGCAGAGCGGAGACTGCCGGACCTTTGATATCATCGTGCAGAGCCGCAGACAGAGCGGCTGGCAGGGGATCCTGATGGATCCGGAGAGGACCTCCGTGAAGGAGTTTAAGAGCGAGATGGAGCTTCTGCGCTGCATCTGGCAGGAGCTGGGAGAGTCCTTTGAAGCGGCGGAGCAAAAAATGCAGGAAGTTTAAAAATCATAGAAAAGGTAACAGGGTTGTAACGCACGATCCGTATAATGGAGGCAGATAGATGAAAAACAGAGGAACTTAAAGCAAGACAGGAATTAAAAAAAAGGAGATGAAGACATGAAAAAGAGATGGAACACAATGGAAAAGATGGCAGTTTGTTCGTTTGCGGCAGTTATGATGGTGATGATCGGTACAGAGTCAGGAATGACAGCGCATGCCGAGATGCTTATAGATACCGAAGAAGATATCCAGGCAGTCCAGGAGATGGTTCCGGAATCTGAAAATACGGATGTTTTGCTCGCGGACGCCCCCGTGATGCAGGATACGCAGGAAGCGGGGGATACAGAGGAGACAAAAGAGCCGGAGATCAACATTATGCAGGTCGTGACGATCGAGGAAAATCTGATTCCGGGATCCTCAGAACCGGATTTCGGGATTGACTTATCAGGAGAACCGGAAACTGAAGAATCTCAGGATGTGAACACAGAGGCAGAAGCACAGGAAGAGGCCGGGAAACCGCAGGACGCGGAAGTGCAGGAAGAAGCTGAAGGTTCGCAGGACGCGGAAGCGCAGGAAGAAGCCGAGGAACCGCAGGATGCGGAAACACAGGAAGAGGCTGAAGAGCCGCAGGATGCGGAAGCACAGGAAGAGAAGTCAGAGACCGACGTAGCCGAAACGATCACATATGAAGACAGTGAAGTAGCGGTAACGGTTATCGCGACCGCGGCGGCGCAGCTTCCGGCCAACACAGAAGTGAAGGTCACCAGACTGGAGGAAGGCAGCGAAGAGTA
>CANQEC010000088.1 GCA_947594335.1 uncultured Lachnospiraceae bacterium | reverse complement strand
ATATACATCATCCATGACAAGACGCTCGCTCAGAAGAACGGCATCCTCATAGTTATAGCCTTCCCATGTCATGAACCCGATCAGCGGGTTCTTTCCGAGAGCGATCTCCCCGTTGTGCGTGGAGGGACCGTCCGCGATCACGTCGCCCTTTTCCACGCGGTCGCCCTTGAATACGATCGGACGCTGGTTATAGCAGTTGCTCTGATTGCTTCGCACAAATTTCATCAGATGATATTCGTCGCGCAGACCGTCGTCCGTCCGGATCACGATCTCTCTGGATGTCGAGCGCTCAACGACGCCGCTGTTTCTCGCGATTACGCAGACTCCCGAGTCAACCGCCGCCTTGACCTCCATACCGGTTCCCACAACCGGGGCTTCCGTCGTCAGAAGCGGCACCGCCTGGCGCTGCATGTTGGAACCCATCAGAGCACGGTTCGCGTCATCATTTTCAAGGAACGGGATCAGGGCCGTAGCCACCGAAAACACCATCTTCGGGGATACGTCCATATAGTCGAACATGGAGCGCTCGTACTCCTGCGTCTCCTCGCGGTAACGGCCGGATACGTTTTTCCTGACGAAATGGCCTTCCTCATCGAGAGCTTCATTCGCCTGCGCCACATGATAATTGTCTTCCTCATCCGCCGTCATGTAGACAACCTCATTCGTGACGCGCGGATTTTTGGGGTCGGATTTGTCGATCTTGCGGTAGGGCGCCTCGACAAAGCCGTATTCGTTGATCCTGGCATAACAGGCCAGCGAGTTGATCAGGCCGATGTTCGGGCCTTCAGGCGTCTCGATCGGGCACATTCTTCCATAATGGGAATAATGCACGTCGCGGACCTCAAATCCGGCACGGTCCCTCGACAGACCGCCCGGGCCCAGCGCGGAGAGACGTCTCTTGTGCGTCAGCTCGCCCAGCGGATTGTTCTGATCCATGAACTGCGACAGCTGGGAGGAACCGAAAAATTCCTTCACTGCCGCCGTCACCGGCTTGATATTGATCAGGGACTGCGGGGAGATCCCCTCAGGCTCCTGCGTGGTCATACGCTCGCGCACGACGCGCTCCAGCCTCGAAAGGCCGATGCGGTACTGGTTCTGCAGCAGCTCTCCGACCGAACGGATGCGGCGGTTGCCCAGATGGTCGATATCGTCATTTGTGCCGATGCCGTACTCCAGGTGAATATTATAGTTAATGGAAGCCAGAATATCTTCCTTTGTAATATGTTTCGGTATGAGCTCATGCACGGAGCGCCGGATCGCGTCCTTCAGATCCTCAGGATCGCTGTTCTCCTCAAGCAGCTTTGCAAGAACCGGATAATAAACCAGCTCCGTGATGCCGAGGTCGCGCGGGTTTCCCTCCACGTAATGTCTCAGATCCACCATCATACTCGAGAGAACCTTGACATTTCTCTCCTCCGTGCGTATCATAACATACGGAACGGCGGCGTTCTGAATATCGTCCGCCATGCTCCTGGTCAGCTCGACGCCGGCCTCCGCAAGGATCTCTCCGGTAGACGGATCAACGACATCCTCCGCAAGGATCCTGCCGTTGATCCGGTTGCGCAGCATGAGCTTCTTGTTGAATTTGTATCTTCCGACCTTCGCAAGATCATATCTGCGGGGATCGAAGAACATGCTCATGATCAGGCTTTCCGCGCTCTCCACCGCGAGCGGCTCGCCGGGACGGATCTTTTTGTAAAGCTCCAGAAGACCTTCCTGGTAGTTTGTGGCGGTATCCTTCCCCAGCGTTGCGACAATCTTCGGCTCCTCGCCGAATAAATCTATAATTTCTGCATTAGAACTGATGCCGAGCGCACGCACGAGCACCGTAACGGGAACCTTTCTTGTACGGTCCACACGGACATAAAACACATCATTGGAGTCCGTCTCATATTCCAGCCATGCGCCCCGGTTCGGAATGACTGTGCAGGAAAACAGTCTTTTCCCGAGCTTGTCATGAGCGATCGCATAGTAAATTCCGGGAGAACGAACAAGCTGGCTGACAATGACACGCTCAGCTCCATTGATCACAAAAGTACCTGTCGCGGTCATAAGCGGCAGATCCCCCATGAAAATTTCATGCTCGTTGAGCTCGCCATTTTCTTTATTGTGGAGACGTACCCTCACCTTCAGCGGAGCCGCGTAGGTCGCGTCGCGCTCAACGCACTCCTCGATCGAGTACTTTACATCATTTTCGCACAGCTTGAAATCCACGAACTCGAGGCTGAGCTTTCCGCCGTAATCCTCGATTGGAGAGATATCATCAAAGACTTCCTTAAGACCCTCATCAAGGAACCACTGATAAGAATCCTTCTGAACCTCAATAAGATTCGGCATCTCGAGGACTTCCTTCTGACGTGAATAACTCATACGGAATCCCTTACCATTTGTAATAGGACGTATCCTGTTTTTCTCCATTGATGTTTCACCTCTGTTCTTTCTGCAGTCTGCGTCAACTTTTGGGCATACTTCTGCCTTGGGCATACTTTCTGCACAATAGTGCAACTTACACTATACAACTTTTTCCAGTGAGTGTCAAGGAAAAATTCACACCATGATTTTGGCTTGCGCGTATCTTTCCTTTGTGGTAATCTAAAATTCATTATAATACTTTTCCGCATCCGTGCGGAAACTTCAGGAGACCAACTTATGAACGAAAAAGCACTGCAGGTACTGGAATATCATAAAATCATACAGAAGCTGACCGAATTTGCGGGATGCGAGCCGGGAAAAGCGCTGTGCCGGGACCTGGTTCCCTCCACGGAAATCAACGAGATCCGGCGGATGCAAAAAGAGACCTCGGACGCGGTCGGACGGCTTCTGCGCAAGGGGAATGTCTCGTTCTCAGGCGTCAGCGATATCCGCATGTCCTTAAAAAGGCTGGAGATCGGCAGCTCGCTCAATATCGAGGAGCTTCTGCGCGTGTGCAGGATCCTGGAGACATGCCTGCGCGTGAAAAACTGGTCGCGGCCGGTCAACGACGCGGAGCCGGAGGATTCCCTGACTCCCATGTTCGCGTCGCTGCAGCCGCTCACTCCGATCGTCTCCGAGATACGGCGGTGCATCCTCTCGGAGGATGAGATCAGCGACGACGCAAGTCCCGGGCTGCGCCAGGTCCGCCGCCAGATGAAGGTGACAAACGACCGGATCAAAACCCAGCTCTCCTCGCTTTTGACAGGCAGCTCGCGGATCTATCTGCAGGACGCCGTCATCACGCAGCGGAACGGCCGGTACTGCGTGCCGGTCAAGGCGGAGCACCGCAGCCAGGTGCCCGGCATGATCCACGACCAGTCTTCGAGCGGCTCGACGGTCTTTGTGGAGCCGATGGCCGTCGTAAAACTGAACAATGATCTCCGCGAGCTGGAGCTGCGGGAGGAGAAGGAAATCGAGGCGGTTCTCGCCGCGCTCAGCACGCGGGTCGCCGATGATTCCGAACCTCTCTCGCTTGATATTATGATGATGAAGGAGCTGGATTTCATCTTTGCGCGGGCAAAGCTTTCTCTCTCCTACAACGGTTCCGAGCCGCTGTTCAACACGCAGGGGCGCATCCGCATCCGCAAGGGACGCCACCCGCTCCTCGACCCGAAGCGCGTCGTCCCGGTGGATATCCGGCTCGGGGAGGATTTCACGCTGCTTGTGATCTCCGGACCCAACACAGGAGGAAAAACCGTCTCCTTAAAGACGGTCGGCCTGTTTACGCTGATGGGCCAGGCCGGACTCCACATTCCGGCGCTCGACCATTCGGAGCTTGCCGTATTTACGGAAGTGTTCGCGGACATCGGGGACGAGCAGAGCATCGAGCAGAGCCTGAGTACGTTCTCCTCCCATATGACGAACATCGTCTCATTCTGGGAACATGCCGATGAGAAATCGCTCATACTCTTTGACGAGCTCGGCGCCGGCACCGATCCGACCGAAGGCGCCGCCCTCGCGATCGCGATCCTCGCCAATCTGCACCGGCAGGGGATCCGCACGATCGCCACAACGCACTACAGCGAACTGAAAGTATTCGCGCTGTCCACTCCCGGCGTTGAGAACGGCTGCTGCGAATTCAACGTGGATACGCTCCGTCCGACCTACCGTCTGCTGATCGGAGTCCCCGGAAAGAGCAACGCTTTCGCGATCTCTGAGAAGCTCGGTCTTCCGGACTATATAATAGAGGAAGCGAAAGGCCGCATCAGCCAGGAAGACGAGAGCTTTGAGGACGTCATCGCGGACCTTGAGAACAGCCGCGTAACGATCGAAAAGGAGCGCGAGGAGATCGGCCGCTATAAGCAGGAAATCTCCCAGCTGAAGCAGCGCCTCGAGCGCAAGGAGGACAAGCTTGAAAACAGCCGGGAGGCCATTCTTCAGAAAGCCCGCGAGGAAGCACGGCACATTCTTGAGGAAGCCAAGGAATACGCGGATGAGACGATCAAAAAATACAACCGGCTCGGCAGCTCCTCTGACGCCTCCAGAGAAATGGAGCGCGAACGCACAAAGCTGCGCGAGAAGATGTCTTCTCTTGACAAGACTTCCGGAACAAAAGCCGCCAAAAAGCCCAAAAAAGCGCTCACCGGCAGGGAACTGCGCGTCGGCGACAGCGTCCGCGTCCTCAGCATGAACCTCAAGGGCACCGTGAGCACGCTCCCGGACGCAAAGGGCAACCTCTTTGTCCAGATGGGCATCCTGCGCTCACAGGTCAATCTGAAGGATCTTGAGAAGATTTCCGACGAATCCGAATCAGCCGGCTCGTTCCCGCGCCGCGAAGCAGGCGGAAGCAAAATCAAAATGTCCAAATCCTTCTCCGTCGGCACGGAACTCAACCTGCTCGGAAAAACGACGGACGAGGCCCTCGTGGAGCTTGACAAGTATCTCGACGACGCATATCTGGCACATATCCCGAGCGTGCGCATTGTTCACGGCAAAGGCACGGGAGCGCTGCGCAAAGCCGTCCACCAGTATCTGCGCAGGCAGAAGCATGTGGAATCCTACCGTCTCGGGGAATTCGGAGAAGGGGACGCCGGAGTAACAATCGTGACTTTTAAAGGATAAAGGGGATTTTTTATATGGCTGCAAGACAGAAAATACTGATCGTGGATGACGACGAAAACATCTGCGAATTAATCTCGCTCTACCTCACAAAGGAATTTTACGACACAAAGATGGTCGGAGACGGCGAGGAGGCTCTGCGGCAGTTTGAGCTGTTCGCTCCCAACCTGATCCTGCTTGACCTGATGCTGCCCGGCATGGACGGCTATCAGGTCTGCCGTGAAATCCGCCAGCGCTCCTCCGTTCCGATCATCATGCTCTCCGCCAAGGGCGAAGTTTTCGACAAGGTGCTGGGGCTGGAGCTCGGGGCGGACGACTACATCATCAAACCCTTCGATTCCAAAGAGCTGGTCGCCCGGGTCAAAGCCGTGCTGCGCCGCTATCAGGCCGCTCCTGCGGCACTGACCAAAAAGCCTGCCAAATTTGTCGAATATGAGGATCTGACGATCAACCTGACAAATTACTCCGTAATCTACAGGGGGAAAACTGTTGAGATGCCCCCGAAGGAACTGGAGCTTCTGTATTTTCTCGCTTCCTCCCCCAACCAGGTGTTCACGCGCGAACAGCTGCTGGATCACATCTGGGGATACGAGTACATCGGGGATACGCGGACAGTCGATGTCCACATCAAGCGCATCCGCGAAAAAATCAAGGATCATGACCGCTGGTCCATCTCAACCGTATGGGGAATCGGCTACAAATTCGAGGTCAGGCTATGATGAAAAAACGTTTGTATATGTCGTTCCTGCTGTCCTATCTGGTCTTTTTCTGTGCCGCATACGCCGCGGTCTATTTCATGACCCCAAAGCTTCTGCGGCACTACCTGTACATCGTCTCGGATACTGAGGAATACCGGCAGTACCTTTCCTCCGTCTCGATCGCGATCCAGAACACCTGCCACATTCTTTTTATCATCGTGGCGCTGTTCTCCCTCATCCCGCTGTTTGTCTTTCGGCTGCACATCTACCGCCCGCTGAGCAGGATCATCATGGCGGCCTCCATGTACACGTTCAACGATGAGGGCGATCCGATCTCCTACAGCGCAGACGACGAGCTCGGAAACCTGAGCGCCTCGCTCAATTATCTTCACGAGGCTGTCTGCAACTCGGGAAAATACCAGAGACAGTTCATCTCCAACGTTTCCCACGATTTCCGCTCGCCCCTGACTTCCATCAAAGGATACGTGGAGGCCATGCTTGACGGGACGATCCCGCCGGAGCAGCAGAACAAATACCTGGGAATCGTCCTCGGGGAGACGGAGCGCCTCAACAAGCTCACCGAAGGCCTGCTGACGCTCAATACCTTCGACGACCGCGGCGTATACCTGGACTTTACGGTCTTCGACATCGTGCAGGTGGTGCAGGACAGCGTCGCCTCCTTCGAGGTAATCAGCCGTCAGAAAAATATTCCCATCGAAACCGCTTTCGCCTCTCCCGCGATCCACGTAAGGGCCGACCTCTCAAAAATACAGCAGGTCCTCTACAATCTGATCGACAACGCCATCAAGTTCAGCGAAAACGGTTCCCTGATCCGGATCGAGGTCATCAGCCAGTACAGGCGGGTGTACGTTTCGATCAAGGACCACGGGGACGGCATCTCCCGCGAAAATCTCCCGAAAATCTGGGACCGTTTTTACAAGACTGATTCCTCGCGCGGACGTGACAAAAAGGGGACAGGCCTTGGCCTGTCCATCGTAAAGGAGATTATCCGCGCCCACGACCAAAATATTAATGTGGTCAGCACAGAAGGCGTCGGAACGGAATTTGTATTTACGCTTGAGGGGGCGGAGCCCTGATCCGCAGTCATGCGGCGGCCCGGCCTCTTTCGGCGCAGTCACGTGTGCGCCTCTCTGAACGCTTCTTTCTTTAGGAAGCGCTCCAAAACCATGTACGCCGGCCTTTCGTCTGTCTCTCTCTTTTGGGCAGCGCTTTGGAAAGATCACAGTACAACCGACAGGATACTCAGCCCCGCGAGCAGGCCGATCACCGTCAGAATGACGCCGGCCACAGCCACCCCCGGCCTGGCATGCTTCTCCAGCACGGCCCGGGTTCCGGGATCATACCAGAGCTTCATGGTATCGCCTTTTTTGAAAGTATTCTGGCCGCTCGAGTTGATATTGCAGCGGCGGATATTCGGCCTGCCGTCCAGCTCATACCGGACAATCGGATAATAGGTAAATTTTGCTCCTTTCAGGATCTTCGATTCTTTGGAGATCTGGCGCGTATAGATATCCGTGATCTCGGCCGTAATTTCCTGCAGCCCGCGCCGCTTCAGGGAAAAATAGTTTACAAGCAGATCCGCGCCTGCTCCGACAAATATAATTGCCAGGCAGAGCATCGCTTCCACCTCGCGCCCCTGATTTTCCATGAGCGCAAGAATAATCAGAAGCGCTCCTCCGATCATCGTCACCCACGGATGAAACAGGAACTCGCCCTCATCTTCCGTCAGCGCGTTCTTCTCGCTGTCCTTGTCCCGGAACATCCGGATCTGCTGTCCCACGGCAAACTCCGTCGGGGATTTTATGGCCTGGCGTTCCGTATGGTTCGTCTCCGGATTCCTGTATTCCACTGTCACATTATAATAATTGTAAACCTCCCGGTCCTTCTTGTCTTTCTTTACCACATGGCTGCAGCTGACCACATTGACATCGACGCAGTACCCGCTTCGATGCACGCGAAGCCACCGCCTCACCTGCCCTGAACCGACCAGAAAGATAATAATTCCCGGAATGTACATAAACAGCTGGGAAAAATCTGTCATAATAATACAGCGCTCCTCTTCTTAAACATTCCTGCCCGCAGACGGGACAGGCTGATTCTTTCTGGGTTATCTGGTAGGAACCATGATCACATTGATCCCATACCTTCTCAGTCTCTCAACAACCGACATGTTCGCGTTATCATCCGTGATCAGCGTACAGGGCTGATCGTAGGCACAGCTTCCGTAGGAGTTTTCCTGCGCCTCCCTCTTTTTGATCTTCGTGTGATCGGCCAGGATATACAGGGCTTTTGTCGTCCTGCTGATCATCGCCTCATTAATTCCGATCTCTGTGGGAATATCGTACCGGAACTCTCCGTCGTCGTAGACAGCCGCGCAGCCGATAAATGTCTTGTCCGCAGTCATCGAAAGCAGATTTCTCATCACATATTCACCGACCATTACATTATTGCGGACCTCGCCGCCGGTGAAATAGATCGACACCTCATCCGGATACCGAACTCCCATACCCCAGCAGTTGTTCGTATACACCGTCACTCTCCTGCCCTCCACATAATTGAGCATATTCAGAGCGGTGCGGCTCCCGTTGATGAACAGTGTATCCCCGTCATCGACAAACCTCGACGCGTATTCCGATATCCTGTCCCTGCACAGGGCCGTCTTTTCATCCTGTGAAAGCAGCAGGCTGGCTTTCGTGAGCGAGACCGCGCCCCCATGCGTGCGCGCAAGCAGCTTCTCCTTTTCCAGGTGCTGAAGGTCACGCCGCACAGTCATCTGAGAAATCTGAAACAGTCTGGCCAGATCTTCCACCTTCGCCTCTCCGCGCTCACGGACCATATTTAAAATCTGCAGCTGGCGGTCATCGACAGCTTTTCGGTTGTTCTTCATTACAGTATTACTCCTTTATCTCATTACACACGCGGCAATTCAACAAAATCCGGATCCGTGATCCTCAGAAGCTGTGTCAGATCCGTGATCTGCGGCACATCCTCCTTACGGTATCCCTGCGGGCAATACCACACAGCCTTCAGCCCGGCATTCATCGCCCCCAGAACATCCTTTTTCAGATTGTCTCCGACAAACAGGCATTCCTCTTTAGCGCAGCCGGCTTTCTCCACGCAGCGGGCGAACAAAGCCGGATCCGGTTTCTCCGCGCCGGCCTCCTCGCTCGACACAAGAAAATCAATACAGGGGAGCAGTCCGAGAAATTCAAGCTTCCGGAACTGCACCCGTGCGGTCATATCCGTCCCGATCCCGATCCGAAGTCCCCGCTCCTTTAACTCTTTCACCGTCTCGAGGGCTCCGGGGGACGGTTGGGAAGACTCGATCAGCGTA
>CANQEC010000087.1 GCA_947594335.1 uncultured Lachnospiraceae bacterium | reverse complement strand
CACACAAAACTTCTTACGGCGGCTGTCACCGTCAGCAGATCGACCGCGGCCAGCTCGATCATCCAGACATTGCTTTTCTCCATAAAGAGAAGGAACTGCATAATTGTCAGCATCGCCAGCTGCAGGCCGCCCAGGGCGGCGCTTCTGCAGGAAAATTTTTCTTCCTCCAGGCCCTTGAAGATTATCCGAACCCAGAACGGAAAGATCAGAAACAGGATCAGGTCGTAGAGATACTCCTTATTGATGCTTATAAAACCGGCGAAAATATAAGTTTTATCTCTATAAAAATCGAAAAACGAAGTCTGGCGCTCCAGCGCGAGCGCCGCGAAAAACACGAACGCAAGCACGAATACGCAGGTCATGGATTTTTGCAGAGTCCCTGTTTTTTCTTCACGGCTTTTGGGTCTTTCTGTATCCATGGACAGGCAAAACTCCTCTTCTTCTGCCCCTTTTGACATCACCTCGAATAATTTTCCCGCTCTTTTCCCCAAAAAGCAGCCGGTGAAATCTTCCTCCTCAAAAAACGAGTCGTCCTCAAAAAATTCATCATCGGGATCGTCAAACAGTCCCCCGGGGAAAAGCTCCTCAAACGAGAGAAAACAGTAAGCAAGCAAAAACGCCGCGATCATCATGGACAGGGCGCATATCAGATATCCCCAGATTCCCGCGTTCCCCTCATAATTGACCATATAGATGACCGTGTGGAGCCACAGAAACACGATCCATGCTCCGATGGCAAAAAACAGCGGCAGGTTGCGTCTCAGTTTCACAGGCTTTCCCTCCTTTTGCTTCTGATAGCAGTTCTGATAACAGATAACAATAAGACTATACCCCAGGAGGGAATTTTATTTTTTGCCGTGTTCTGCCCGCTCTTTTCTAAACAGAGATCATATCCAGCACGGAGTAAACGATATCGCGGTCCAGCTGTTTGAAATCGCGGTTCCCGCAGGAATCCCGAACGGGCTTCATCAGTCCCTTCAGCTCATCCAGCTTCCTGCCGACAGACGCTGTGTTCCATCCGGCTCTCCCCTCGTCCAGATGATCCTGTACGTTTTTCATCGCCTGATCCCAGCCTGCGAAACAGGAAAGATCCTGGCCGGACGGCCGTTCTCCCATACGTTTTGCACAGTCCCTGCTGCACTCCTGCAGCCTGCACAGAGCCTGCGCCATCTCCGGATCATTCACCGCAGGCATACCGGCAAACAGCGCGCTGATCTCCTTTTGGATTGCCGGCCTGCGGCTGCGGTACCACTGATAAATCCCGAAGCTCACCTGATCCAGCGGATCAAGCCGGCTGATCTCCTCTTTTGTAAGAGATTTCCAGCCATCCCGGGGGAGCCTCCTTTCCGGCTCCGACGCCGCCAGCAGCGGATGCCTGATCCTGTGCGGGTCGCGTCTGTCCTTCCAGTCGTTTCCCCACTGATAGGCGTAGGAATCCATCTCCGACACAGAGACCGGCACATTGCCCGCGGAAAGCATATACGCGGTCCAGGACCGGTGTTCCAGCCATCCCAGCTTCTCGACTGTCTGCTCGTCCTGCAGTTTTTCAAAATACGCCCGGAATCTCCCCGGACGGCCGACGTCTATGCCGACTGAGGCCATCTTATAAATCCCATGAAGGGCGGCCCGCTCGGAAGACAGCCGGTTGTAGATATTCTTTTTATAATCCTCCTCGATCTCCTTCATCACGTCCGCGTCCTGACTGGAGGCGCTGCCCAGGTATCCCTTGTAATAGGCGTGCGCCATCAGGCCCATCCTGTAAATCTGTTCCCCGTACATTTTCTCGCTGTACATTTCGCTGACATTCCGTCCGCTGATCAGATGAATGTCCATATATTTTCCGTACTCCCGCGGCACGGACAGACTGCTTCCGCGCTGGAGGCATCCGACACAGACTCTGCCATCCCCGTCCGGAGCGCCGGACAGACCTGCGCGGGCGGAATTTTCCGTCCCATTCGGGCCGGATCCGGTGTCCGTCACTTTCGGACGTCCGCTGCTCTTTGCTCTTTGTTTTCCCCCGGATGCGATGGCCTCTCCCAGCTCCCGGACCGTGTCCACAATGTCCGTCTCCGGCTCAAGCAGCACAAAATAGCGATATCCCCCGTCATAAAGCTCCGCCGTCTTTTCTGCCAGGGCCGCGCCGTCCGGGACGTTCAGGATGCGGATCCTGGCAAGCGGACTGCCAATCAGGTTCCGGTCCGTCTCATCCGGCTGTTTTTTCCCGTCAATCTCCGCCAGAACAGCGCGGCGCAGCCCGGGATTCTGCTCCATATAATTGTTCCAGAACTGTCCGGCGTCCGGCGAGACCACGGCAAGCTCAAGCTCAAAATCCAGCATCTGCCCTATGGACAGGAACGCGGACAGGAACTCCTCCCGCATCATATGGTTCCCCGCAAACGCCGCCCTCAAAGTCCTGCCGCCGCCGGTATAATGAAACAGCGGAAATTTCTGCAGCATATTATAAGCCGCGAACGTGGCGTTGGCTCCTGCCATCTCCGACTGAGATATATATTCCTCATAATGCATCCTCCGGGAAAATTCATTCAGAAATCCCAGCACCTTCCCGCAGGAATAAAAGCCCGACTCGTAGCGCTCACACTGTCCGGAGAGCATGTTTTTCAGAAGCCCAAGAAGCTCATCCGCCATATCCAGCGCGATATTATAGCCGCCGGTCAGACGCCGCTCCAGCTCGCCGCGGCAGTCTTCTGCCAGCCGCTCCTTCTGATCCGGGACATATCCGAACAGAATCCTGAAAAACAGGACGCCAAGGCTGTACACGGCGGCGCTTTTCTCAATGTAATCTTTTTTGATATCGTCAAAGGAATACCTGCGGAGGAGGCGGTCAAGCTCCCGGATCTCCCGGGGCGCGTACTCCTCGTGATAAAAAATATTTCCCTCCGCCTGGTGCAGACCGTCAAGCTCATTCAGATCCAGAATGCTGTCCAGGTCGAACAGCCTCAGCTGATGGTGGTTCGCCGTCTGCTCGATCACCAGAAAATTATCAAGGCTGATGTCAAGGAGCAGGAAGCCGTTTTCCTCCAGGATCATCATCAGATCCGCCAGATACCGCAGCAAAAACAGCTTATCCTTAAGACCTTCAAAGCTCTCCAGCTTCTCCCGCATGGACTTTCCGTTGTGGAAATCGCTGATGATATAGTAGGTGTCGCCATAGGCGGCCAGGTACTGCGGCTCGACCACGATCTCCAGAAACCTCGGATCCGAGTAAAATTTTCTCTGCCATTCATAGCTTCGCAGAAACTGGCAGAGCCTGCCTGTGATCTCGGTCGGCTCGCTGCTGTCCGTCCGCCAGACCATGCCGGGAATATGCAGCTTCTGTTCGCCGCCTCTGGAAATTCCCCAGACATTTCTGGTGCTTCCTGGATAAAATTCCTTTACGATCACTTTTCTTCCGTTGTCCGGAAGCGTCCCCTCATAGGTCAGGCAGGTGGCCCCCTGATCCGACAGAAGGCCGGTGATCTTTACCCTCACGAAAGAGCGTTCGTCCTCTCCGCCCGTTTCCTGGTTCTCCTGCTTTTGCGCCTCCCGCTCTCTTTGCCCGTGCCGGGACATGATCTGCTCCTCGTCTGTGACGCAGAACCTGTATATCCCGGGATGCATGGGAATCCTGTCATTCTCCGTTTTCAAATGCTCCCTCCTGTCTCTCATTTTCTTTGCAGATCACACGCAGCGTATCGCACAGATCCTCCGGGACGCACGCGCCGAGCAGAAACATCAGCAGGCAGTCCAGCGGATAGCCCAGATAGAGGCCGTCAAAACGGAAGCCGTCCATCTTTTCACCGGCAAATACCCGGAAGCCGCGGATAAACCGTTCCCTGTCCTCCGCCGCCGTCCTGCTGCTCTTTTTGATGTACTGCAAAAACAGCAGTACCAGTATGACGCTGCGCTGCCTGTACTCGCTCAGCTTTGCGAACCAGCGCATATCCCCGAGCACCCTGCTGTCCAGAAGCCAGCCTGACGACAGGCTGTTTCTGTCAAAGCCGATCTTTTCCGACAGCTCTATATCAAGATTTGAGACGATCTCATAGTCCTCCTGCCCATACATATAGCGCCGGAACACCTCATCGTCCGAATAAGTTCTTTTTCTCACCGGAAGAGGCGCGGCAAAGCTCACATCCGTATCCTCCGGGGCATTTTCGAAATCCTTCAGGATCAGCTCCCTGGTCTGTTTGAAATGCTCCGCATCAAATTTGTCCTGCGGAACCACGGCGCGGTTTTTCAGATTGCTGACCCGGACGACCACATCCGGGCAGGGTTTCATCACCGTGATCGAATACGTATCATCCAGCACATAAATGTTTTTGCTGTTTTCCAGCTTCGCGTTTTTGAAGGGCATCAGGCTCAGATCAAGCTGGGCCGTCACCGTCTTTCTGGAATAATATGGAGTGTCCGTCCCGTCAAGCGGGATAAACTTAAACCCATTATATGCAAGGCACAGATCCCGCGGGATCGTCTCGCCCACCATCACATCCATCAGGACAAACCCGTTGGCCTTTTTGCAGTCCTCCGGCCTCCATTTCGGCCTTGACCACAGACTGGTGTTTACCGTCATTCCGGGGCTGAGATTCTCCGTTTTTTCCGTATCCACGCTTTTGATGGATACCGTCCGGACGTTTTTGATCACGGGCTTCCCGTTTTTTTGGACATCCCCGCTGATAATCTGAAAAACCGCTCCCTCCGGGACGGCGTTTCCCTTCTTTTCCTTTCCCGCGTTGTCCGGGTGCGGGGCGACATGGATGCACACCGGCACATAATCCTCAGGCGGCAGCGCCACGCGCTCCATCAGCTCGTACACGCAGTTTTTCCCGGAAAATTTCGTCCCGGCCCTGATCCCGACCTCTTTTTGGCCGCCTGAATTGTCATACCAGAGCATGACCGGAACGCTGAATTCCTCCCTGTGGCGGAGCTTTGCCCGCTTTTTCTCCATCGGCCTTATCACTCTCAGAAAATCGTCCATCTCATCCGCGTACAGGCGGAAGGTCTCGTCAAAAAGCGCTTTATAGGCGGCTTTTCTGTCCCTTCCGGCCGGTCTTACCGCGGCTTTGTACCAGCCAAGCTTCTCCTGGATCTGGGGATGGTCCTCCGGCCTGAAGACTCCCCCGCTGTATTCCAGAACGATCCTGCCCTTCTCCGCTATGCGCCTGCTCCCGCCGGCTCCGGATATCGTCTCCGCGACGGGCGCCGGGCTGACAGAAGCATAGCAGGCCCGCAGCTTGTACAGAATCTCTATCGTGGACTCGTCTATTCCCTGTCCGAAAAGATCCATCGCCTGCCCGAGCAGGTACTCATTCGTCCTGTAATTGGAGAGCTGATCCCTCCGGAAGGCCCTCAGCAGAAATACATCGACCGATTCCGCGTCCATATCGCAGATCGGGGCCAGAAATTCCAGGAAAAAATCCTCCTTCAGATCCATGAGATTGTCCCGGATCACGTCCGGCGTATAGGTCTCCTCAAGCTCCCTGCGGATCGCGTCATCCCCGATCTCCCCGATCCTGCCCACCAGATGATCCGTCAGATCCGCCAGTATCTTTTCTGAAGATTCCGACAGCGGCTTTTTTCCCTCCTGCTCCTCAAACAGCTTCTGCAGACTTTCCTCCGTGCAGCTGTAAAAAAAGAGCAGGCACAGAACATTGATCAGATATCTGTTTTTAGGAAACTCCTTCCATTTTTTCAGACATTCATTCAGTATGCCGTTCAGTTTATTTCCCTGGTAGATAAAATCGTCGATATGGAACGTCCTTTGCGCGTCGGCCGCCAGACTCTCAACATTTTCCTGGATCGCTCTTAATTCCTTCGTCCTTCCGTCGTGGATTCCCATCGAAACACTCATTTGCCGCGTTCACTCTCCTTAGTTGAATAAAGCTCTGATCGTCTTCCCCCGGCAAACATATTTTCCCGCCGTCCAGAACCTCCCATATTTTATTTTCCGCAAAGCTTCTGGTCAGGGGATGGTCATACATACCGTCCGAGCACAGTGCGATCTGATCGAGACCGCCGATATTCCCGTACCGTATCCGGATGCGCTCAAGAAGATTTTCAGAGATCGTCAGAAATGTCCCGCCGCCGCTGCCGCCGACAGGCCAGGATAACACGCGGGCGCGCTGTTTATCCTTTCCGATGATTATACCATCGCCCAGATGAATTAGCAAGTAATCTCCCGTCCGGGCGTCAACCATGAAAGCCAGCAGCGTGGACCCGAAATGATCCGCCGTCAGATGGGTCTTTTCCATGTAGCCGCTGATGATGTCGATAATCTTTCCCATCAGTTCCCGGATCAGCTCCTGCTTCGGCATTTTCTGCAGATCCCGCTCCCGCGCCATGTCCAGCAGCTTCTCCGCCGTGTATTTTACCACCTCGGAAACGCAGGCGGCGTTAATATCGCTGGCCCCTGTCCCGTCCGCGAGCACGATCGCCTGCCTGTAATCCTCCTTTTTGTAATATACCTGATCCTGGCACTCCATTCTCCTGCCTGCATGATACTCCCCTGTTTTTCTGTCTGATGACACCTGCCACATGAAAAAGCCCTCCTGCCTGACTCCCCTTCTATTTTTTAATTTTTATCTTCTTTGCGGCGCTCCATGCACTGTAGTATGTCACACCTCCGTTTTTCTTATAGCTTCTTATCCTCACATAGTACGTCTTTTTCTTCTTCGGATTTTTGATATCCTTCTTCGTGGTCTTCGCGGAGCTGATCTTTTTCGACGACGCGTTCTTAAAGGAAGAAGAAACCGCGTACTGTATCTGATATCCGTCCGCCTTCGCATTCTTCTTCCACGTCACCTGAAGCTTTTTCGACGTGTTTTTCAGTTTGGATATCGAGGGCGCGGTCAGCCGCACGATCTTTCTATTTGCATTTTGGCCGGCCTTTCCCGCCCGGTACGCCCTTATCATATAAGTATACACTGTACCGTTCTTTTTCTTTGCGGTCTTGTCCGTATAGCTTACCGTGCTCTTCTTTTCGATCGTCGCGATCTTTTTGTAATCGCCGTTTCCTGTTTTCCGGTAAATATAATAGCCGTCCGCATCCCCGACGCTGTTCCAGCTGACCTTGATCCCTGCCGATACATTCTTTGCTTTCAGGCCTGTGGGCGCTTTCACAGGCGTGTCCGCGGGCGCGTTGGCGCTGCTCTTTATCTCCCTCACCTCCGTGGGCATTCCTTCGTTCCCGTTTTTGACCGCGGTAATCCAGACATAAAAATCTTCCTCCTCGATACCGACAAAAAAGTCAAGAAAACCTCCGTATCCAAGAGCAGGTTCGTTCCCTCTCGTGTATTTTATCGGCTCCGTATCCCCTTTTTGGAGGTAATAGACATAATATTCGTCGGCTCCCTCCACCGGAGACCATAAAACAGAGATCATTTCCCGGTCATATTCCTCCTTAACCGTCTCCGGAGCCGGCAGCCGCCAGAAGGAAACCTGAGCCAGCGTGATCCTCCTGCCGCCAACCGCAGACTCAAACCTGTAGACGTACTCCCCGGTCTTTCCCACATCCGCGTCCTTCCAGGCGGTCTGCTGCGTCACAGCGGCCTGTGCAAAAGAACTCTCTCCCGGCTTTTTCCGGTAAATTTCGTACTGTGACACTTCTCCGACCCTGTTCCAGGACAGAGCGATCCCGTCCTTCTCATTGGAGAGCTTCAGACTGAGCGCCGCCTCATACATCTGTCCCGGCGATTTCACCTCGAACGGAATTCCATTTGCCTGCGCATACTGGTGCGCCGTGGAATTTTCGCTTACAAGCAGCTTTGATGCCGAAAACGCGAGCTCCCCGATCTGGGCGCTGCATCCTTCCTCAAACGCGATGGTCGTCGTATTCTTATCCCCGGAAATGCTCCCTCCGTCCATGCTCTGCCAGCCGTATGCCAGATGAAACGCATAGGAACCGATCTGCTTCACCGATGCCGGGATCAGAAAAGTTCTGGGGAAAAAGCCCATTCCGGCAAAAGCGCCCTCTCCGATGTATTCCAGTCCCTCCGGAAAATTGATCCTTCTGATCCGCGCCTGGAAAAACGCGTAATTTTCGATTCTGCGCATGCTTGCCGGAAGCACGATCTCCCCGATCACCGCGCTTTCGAACGCGTAGGAGGATATGGAGGTCATCCCGGAGGGCAGCACCAGCGGATCAAGCTCCGCGTCTGTGTAAGCATCGGTACCTATCTTTTTAAGACCATAATTGTCAAACGCGTACGCTCCGATCTCCTTCAGACCGGCAGGAAGGTTCAGGCTTTTAATCGCTCCGTTGTTGAACGCAAAATTGCCGATCGCCTGTACCGACGCGGGCACCGTGTAAGAATCCGGTCTTTTTGCGGCCGGAAACGCGAGCAGCTTTGTCTTCCCCTTGTCAAACATAACGCCGTCAATACTGGAAAACGCGGCATTTCCGGGATTTACTTCTATTTTCTCCAGCGATTTGCAGTAATAAAAGCAGTCAGGGGAAATCTCAGTCACGGACGCCGGAATCTGTATTTCACGCAGCGCCTCGCACAGAAAGAAGCTTCCCCGTCCGATCGACTTGAGATTCTTTGACAGAGTGACTGTCTCCAGAACATCGCACTTCTCAAAAGCCCTCTCACCGATCTTCTCCACCGTATCCGGGATCGTGACATGCACCAGGCTGTCCTTATCGCTGAACGCCCCGTCCCCGATCTCCGCAACCGTGTATCCCTCAATCTCGGACGGAATCTCCACCTGGCTCTGCTTTTCAAGGTCCGCGTAGCCTGTAATCTTCACCGTATTTTCAGTCTTCGAAACGACTTCATAGGAAAAAGGAGTCATACCGACCTTTGTCATCGAATAAAATCGCGGCGCTTTTCCCTCGAATCCGGCGTCCAGGATATAATTCATTCCGTCCAGCTTCGCCAGCACATTTTCGTGCCCGACTCCCGCTCCCGGCGCGAATGAGCCGTTGTGGGACTGGCATGCGATCCCCAGTTTTTTCAGCATATAGAGCAGCGCGTCCGTGCTTGCCCAGCAGTCTCCCGAACCGGTTATGATCATTCCGGCACTGCTGCTGCTCCCCGTCCCGTAATCGTACCCCGCGACAAACTTGCAGCACAGCTCCGCCTTCTGATAATCCGTCATCCCCGCGGTGATCTTCTCCGCGAGATACTGATCCATGACGCTCCTGCTGTACACCAGAGCGTAATCCTCCACATGGAACAGGAGCTTTGTTCCGTCGTCCAGCGTCACCTCCGAGTCTCC
>CANQEC010000086.1 GCA_947594335.1 uncultured Lachnospiraceae bacterium | reverse complement strand
CTCAGATCTTGATAATGCACTTCACCAGATCCGTCTTATTGTGAATCGCCTCTTCAAAGGCCTCCTGAATGTGATCCAGATCAAACTCATGCGTCGCGATCTTCTCCACGTCGATCGCTCCGCTCGCCACGGCCGCGATTGCCTGCGGGTAAATGTTCCTGTAGCGGAATACAGACTTGATCGTAGCTTCCTTGTCCATGATCTGGGCAAAATTGTAGGTGATCTCTTCCTGTGCGGCCAGACCTACAAGTGTGATTGTTCCGCCGCGCTTCACCATAAACGGCGTCTGCGCAATCGTCACCGGGGAACCTGCCGTCTCAAATACCTTGTCCGCGCCTTTTCCGTCCGTATAGCGCTTCACCGCCTCAAAGACATCCTCTTTTCCGCTGTTGATCACATAGGTGGCTCCCAGCTCTTTCGCTTTCTCAAGGCGTGCATCCACCAGATCCGCCACGATCAGCGTGCTCGCACCGTGCGCCTTGCTTGCAAGCATGGTGACAAGGCCGATACATCCGCCGCCAAGGATGAGTACGGTATCTCCCAGGCTGACATTTCCCTGATTCGCCGCGTGAAGTCCCACAGACAGCGGCTCGATCAGCGCGCCCGCCTTTGTGGATACGTTGTCCGGAAGCTTGAAGCACATATTTTCCGGAAACGCGATGTACTCCTCATAGCATCCGGCAACCGGCGGAGTCGCAAGGAACTTGACATCCGGGCAGAGATTATAGCGGCCTGTCTTGCAGAACTCGCACTCGCCGCAGGTGATGCCCGGCTCAAGAGCCACGCGGTCTCCCACCTTCAGATTCGTGCAGCCTTCTCCGAGCTCCACGACCGTTCCGGCGCACTCATGGCCGAGCATGAATTCGTCGTCCTCAACAACGTACGCGCCGCACCTTCCGCTGTGGAAATAATGCACGTCGGAACCGCAGATCCCGACATACTCCATCTTCACAACAACCTGTTTCTTCCCTGCCTTCGGCTTCTCGACTTCCTTGATGATCATCTTGTCGATCCCGTTCATAAAAGCTGCTCTCATAAGACGCTCTCCTTTTCTTCTTTTTCTGACTTTTTTGAATCGAGCAGGAGGCGGCTTTTCCTCCTGCTCGTCCGCGCGGCCCGCATGCTGCGTCAGCAGCTAATCTCCATATGCGGGCCTGCGCATAACAAACTTTGTCCGGCAGGTGCTGCCCACCGGACAAATCATTTTTCACAACTATATCACCCGGCAGAAGTTCCGCAAAGTGTCACTGCAGTTCACGGCCCCGCGGAGTGAACAGTAACCAAACCGCAGGAATTACTCTGCCATGGTTCCGTCAGCAGAAAGCTCGCCGTTGTCGATGTAGATCTGGATATACTCATCGACATTGTCCGCATTGATTTCCGGAGCTTCCACAAAGTCGTTTACTTCCGTGACATCCATCTCGCCGTTGAGAACCTTCTCCGCATACTCCATATTCAGCTGTGCGATCTCCGCCGCGTTCTGCAGAGCCGTAGCGGTCAGAAGACCTTCCTTGACCAGCAGGCAGCCCTGTGCCGTACCGTCAACACCGTAAGCCAGGAAATTCGGCGTTCCGTCTTCGCTGATATAATCTGTGTTGTTTCTCACTGCCTCGATCGCGCCCGCAGCCATGTTGTCGTTCATGGAGATGATCGCGTCGATATGCGTGCCGCCCTGTACCCAGGTCTCCATCAGATTAAGGGCTTCGTCGCTGTTCCAGTTTGCGTAGTCCTCATAGAGGATCGTGACGTCTTCACGCTGTGAGAAGAAATAGGTATCCCACGCTTCACGGCGCTTCTCTGCGTGATAGTTTCCGGACGGTCCGCGAAGAACCACGACATTGCCGTTCTCCGGAACTTCCTCAACCGCGCGCTGCGCACCGCGGGAAGCCTGCTCTACCGGGTCGGCGTCAACTGTGCCGGTGCCGGCAAGAACTGCGTTATCGACTTCATCATCGCCGGTGACGCCGTCGAGGTCACTCTGATGTGTGGTCGGGTTCGTCGTGATGACCGGGATCCCCGCGTCCACAAGGTTTTTCACATACGGAGCCTGAGCCGCATTGTTGTTGGACTGAACGATAACGAGGTCATACTCTTTCGTGATGCAGTCTTCCAGCAGGGAAGCCATCTTGTTGTCGTCCGCATCGCCGCTCACGCAGGTAAGCTCGATGTCGTCATATTCCTCCGCCGCTTCCTGAATAGAGCTTGTCAGCCATGCCGCGAAAGTATCCGCGCTGGCACGCGCTACGAAGCATACACGATAGGGATCTCCGCCTTCCTCCGCAAATGATGCGGTCATCGGCGCCGCAGCCAGAGCCGCAGCCATTGCCACTGCCATGATTTTGTTGAATTTTTTCACGTTTCTCCATCCTTTCTTTATGAAATTTTTACCGCCGGGAAAGAATATTTTTCCCGGTAGCGATAACCAGGCAGGAGGCGGTTTTCCTCCTGCCCGCCGCACGCCCAGGTGCTGCATCAGCAGCTGGTTTCCCTGCCCGGGCCTGTGATCGAGTAGGAGGCGGTTTTCCTCCTGCTCGTTTGCGCGGCCCGGGTGCTGCGCCAGCAGCAATTTTCCCTGCCCGGGCCTGTGCATATAACTGCAGCCGCGGGATTTGCGCCGCAAACCGCCGCGGCACTGCATTCCTATTTCTTCCCGGCATTATCGTCCGCCGCCATGATCACCTTGCTGCTCTTCTTGCTCTTGCTCCGGATATCAAACGCAACGGCAAGAACAATGATCAGACCCTGGATCACGCTCTGGACATAGGAGTTTACGCCGAGCAGGTTCATGATATTTTCCAGGAAGCCTATAATGAAGGCTCCGCAGACCGTTCCCATAACGGTTCCGACTCCGCCGGTGAAGGAAGTTCCGCCGACGATAACCGCGGTAAGACCCGTCATCTCATAACCGATCGCGCCGTTCGGAAGTCCCGCGTTGTTTCGGGCCATAAAGATAACGCCCGCAAGACCGGCCAGAAGTCCGTTGATCGCGTAGGATATGTAGATGCTTCTGATCGAATTGATTCCGCTCGCCTCGGCAGCTTTCCGGTTGCCGCCGATCGCGTAGAGATTGCGCCCGTAGCTGGTGTGATTGAACATATACCAGATTACCACCGTGACGCCGATCAGAATGAGGACCGGAAGCGGAAGGATTCCCACCATGCCCTGTCCGATATTTACAAATTTCCCAAGCTGAAGGATATTTGCTCCGCCGGTATAGTAAAGAGCAATGCCTCGCGCCACCTGCTGCATGCCCAGCGTCGCGATGAACGCAGGAACGCCGAAATTGCCGACAAACAGAGCGTTAAACAGATTACAGGCCACACCGACCGCCAGGGCCGCCAGAAGAGCCAGAGCCATGGAACCCGTCGCCTTGTAGGCGGATACCGCGAGTACACCGGAAAGAGCCAGCACAGAGCCGACCGACAGATCCAGAAATCCGCTGACGATCAGGATCATCTCCCCGTATGCAATCAGGATTCCCACGCAGAGCTGCCGCGCGATATTCATCAGGTTGTTGGTCTTGAGGAAATAAGGGCTCAGGCAGCTGCAGACCAGAAACATCGCGGCCAGAACAATCAAAATGGAAAATTTCTGCAGATAATAGGATAATTTATCGTTTTTCATCACGCATCCTCCTTCTTATGGGTCTTTGAAAGACCTGTCGCCAGCATCATGATCGCTTCCTGGGAGAAATCCTTACGCTCCAGGCATCCTGTGATCCTTCCCTGGCACATGACATAGATCCGGTCGCACATGCCGATGAGCTCCGGAAGCTCGGAGGAGACCATCACGATCGTCTTCCCTTCCTTTACAATGTCCGTCATCAGCTTGTAAATTTCAAACTTGGCCCCGACATCGATTCCTCTTGTCGGCTCGTCAAGAATCATGATCTCCGGTTCGCAGAGCATCCATCTTGCCAGCAGCACCTTCTGCGCGTTTCCGCCTGAAAGCGAGGAGATCAGCGTCTCAAGAGAAGGCGTCTTTACATTCATCTTGCCAAAAATCTCCTGCACCTCGCGGCGTTCTTTCCCCTTGTGGCTTCTGCCGCCGTAAAAATAACGTTTCAGTGAAGCGAGGCTTGCGTTTTCCATCACGCTGCGGACCGGAACAATGCCGTACTCCTTGCGGTCCTCCGACAGCATAATGAGTTTTTTCTTAATCGCGTCGCTCGGCGAACTGATCCTGACTTCCTTTCCGTCGATCCGCACCGTGCCGGAATCCTTGTGATCCAGGCCGTAAATGGCGCGCATCACTTCCGTCCGGCCGGCTCCCACCAGCCCGGCGAACCCGACGATCTCGCTTTTTCTCGCGTAAAAGCTGATATCTCCGAAGATACCCTTCTCGTTGAAATTTTCCACCTCGAAATTTTTCTCGCCGAGCGCAACCTGCTCCTTCGGGTAAACATTATCCATGGTACGTCCGACCATGCGCGCGATGACTGTCTGTATGTCAAGATCCTCTGCGCGGTCCGTCGAGATCACTTCCCCGTCGCGAATCACCGTAATATCGTCCGCGATCTGGAATACTTCTTCCATCTTGTGAGATATATAGATGATGCTGACTCCCTTGGCTTTCAGCTCCTCGATCTTGTGGAAAAGGATCTTTACCTCCGCCTGCGAAATCGAGGAGGTCGGCTCGTCCATCAGAACCACCTGGGCGTTATTTGTGACCGCCTTGATGATCTCAAGCATCTGGATATCCGACACGGTCAGCGTCTTTAACTTCTGCGCCGGGTCATAATCCAGATGTTCTTCCTCAAGGAACTTCTTCGCCTCACGGCGCACTGTTTTCCAGTCCACATTTCCAAATTTCCCGAGCGGGAGGCGTCCCATAAACAGATTTTCCTCTATGGAAAGCTCCGATACATAGTTGAGCTCCTGCGCGATCATGGATATTCCGTATTCGCGCGCCTGAATCGGATTTTTGATCTCCACCGGTTTCTCATCGATAAAAATCTGACCCTTATCCGCCTTGTACAGCCCCGTCAGCACTTTCATCAGAGTCGACTTGCCCGCTCCGTTTTCCCCGCAAAGCGCGTGGACGGTTCCCTTCCTCACGGCAAAATTGATATTGCTCAGCGCCTTGACTCCGGGAAACGACTTTTCAATTCCACTTACTCTGAGTTTTATCTCTTCCATGGCGATTCCCCTATTCATCTGAGAATAAACTGTCTGTTTCTTTATCTCATTTATAATCCCTTTTCAGCGCTAAGTCAATCTTTTATTATGAGCTTTACTTAAGTTTGTAGAATATATCTAAAATCGGCTTGCGATTTTTGTGTAATATCACGGCTAATTCTTTCTATCTCGTTAATTAAATGTCAATCTGCCTTTTTAAGTCACCTGACTTTTATAAAAAACTTTTCTTAAGTATGCGTGTTTTTCAACCGAATTGTATAAAATTTAATACAATTTCGATCTTTTCGCGCCGCACAAAAGGCATGGCGGAAAGGATCAGATATGCCTGATAAATGCGTCGATATAATAAAGCGCGGCCCCGACCGCGGAGGGTTCCGTCCGATAGCTGCAGGATTTTACATACTCCGCGTTGTCCTCAAAAGGCGTGCGCTTCTCCACGATCCGCCGGAACTCCTCCATATAATCCTCCATGCAGGAGCCTACATTGCCGCCGAGCACCACGTCGCAGTCAAAACACATGCGCAGATTATTGACGGCAACGGACAGATCCTCCATATACTGTTCAAACACGCGGCGGTATCCTCTGTTGTCCGAAGTTTTCAGCCGGCGGAAAAATTCCTCGATGTCCCCGCCGGCAAAATCCGACAGAACTCCTGCCGCGCAGTACGCGTCCAGACAGCCCAGACTCCCGCAGTAGCATCTTTTCCCGTTGGGAACTATCGTCATATGGCCAAACTCCGCGCCTCTCCAGTTGTTTCCCGTATATACCCTCTTGTTCTGCACGATCGCCCCGCCGACACTGTTGCTTAAGGACAGATACACCATCGGATAATCATTGCCCCGCGTCCAGAGCTCCGCCCAGCCCGCGGAATTTGCGTCGTTAAACAGACGGAACGGATAAGGGATCCACCGCTTCAGCCTCTCATAAAAATTCGGGGGCACCTCGATCACCTCCGCATAGGTGATCGTCCTCCCTCCTTCCCCGACTATGACCGGCAGGGAAATGCCGATCCCGAGGAATCTGCTTTTATCCACATGGCCGCGGAGCAGCATCGCTTCCGCCTCCTCGCTGATCCGGCGGTAATACTCCTCCGTATTTTCATAGGTTATCCAGATTTTCTTCTGATCCAGCAGGCGAAGGCTCAGGTCCACAAGGACGAACGACATGTAGGTTTTCGTGATATCCACGCCGATCGCCATTTTCGCGTCCGGCACAAAGCTGATCCTGTTCGCCTTCCTGCCTCCCGTGGACTCAAACTCCCCCGCGTTGAAGATCAGCCCCTGTTCCTTCAAAAGGCTGAGATTGTTCGCCACCGTGGGAAGGCTGATCCCCAGATCCGCCGCTATCGTCTGCCGCGAACTGTTCTTATTCCAGTAAATATGCCTGTAAACATCTCCAAGATTCCTGACCGCTGTTCTTCTCTCTTCCACAAATATACATCCTCTGCAAGTTTTCATCCATGATGCCGCCGGGCAGGCCCGGCATGAAAGTTTACAATATTTGGATACAAAAGATATTTTATCCCTGGCATCATTTTATTGTATTACACAGAAAAAATCAATTCATTCATGGCGCTGCCGGACATAAAAATTTATAGCGTATTTTGATATTTTTGTTATAATAAATTCGAAGATCCGACAGACATTTTATTACAATATGTAAAAAGGGGGCGTTTTTTATGAAGCTTCATGTAGACTTGAAACGGCCGGCAAAGACCCGCAGCAGCATGATCTACGGTCACTTTATCGAGCATTTCCACCGGCAGATTTACGGGGGCGTCTATGATCCCGGCAGCCCGCTCTCGGACGAGGACGGCCTGCGCACAGATGTGCTGGATGCCATGCGAAAAATCAAAGTACCGGTTCTGCGCTGGCCGGGCGGCTGCTTTGTCTCATCCTATCACTGGAAAGACGCGGTGGGAGAAAAGAGAACTCCGCTGTTTGACAAGGCGTGGAGAGTCGAGGACCCGAATACCTTCGGCACCGATGAGTATATCCGCATGTGCCGGAAGATAGGCTGCGAACCTTATATCTGCACGAACGCCGGCACAGGAACCGCCGAGGAGATGAGCGACTGGGTGGAATACTGCAACCTTGAGACGGAGGGGCAGTATGCGAAATGGCGAATCGCCAACGGCTTTCCCAAACCGCACCGCGTCAGGTACTGGAGCATCGGCAACGAGAATTACGGAGCGTGGGAGATCGGGGCCAAAACCGCGCAGGAGTGGGGACATCTGGTGGCGGAATCCGCAAAAATGATCAAACACGTGGATCCCTGCACGGAGCTGAGCGCCGCCGCGCTGGCGGATATCAGCTGGAATATCAATCTCCTGAAAAACAGCGGACAGTTCCTCGACTGGATCTCCATCCACGGCTACTGGGACAGCCTCGCCCAGAACAATCACTTTGCGGATTACGACGCCTGCATGGTCTACACCAACACGATCGGTGATTCCGTGCGCAAGGTGCGCGGGCTTCTGGAGGCGATGGATCTTGGCCATATCAAAATCGCCTTCGACGAGTGGAACCTGCGCGGCTGGCATCACCCCAACGTCCATACGATAAAGCAGGGTGTCACCAAAGAGGAATATCTGTACCCGCGCGACAAAAATGACGACAACACGGGCTATACGATGGCCGACGCCGTGTTTGCGGCATGCTTCCTGAATATGTGCAACCGCAGCTGCGACATCATAGGAATGGCAAACTACGCTCCCATCGTAAACACCAGGGGCTGTATCTTTACACATAAGGACGGGATCGTGCTGCGCTCCACCTATCATGTGTTCGACCTGTACGTGAATTATCTGGGCGACCAGGTGCTGGATACCTGGGCATCGGATGTCCCGACCGAAGAGCTGCGGTCGGTAAAAGGAGAACTGCAGACGGTAGAGCTGATCGACGCGGTCGCGACGTCCTTTGGCGACGGGCCGGGCTATGCCATCGCCGCCGTCAACAAGGATGCCCGTCATCCGCAGCCGCTTACGCTGGACATGGAAGCGTCCGGAAAGGTATCGGTTTCCTGGATCTGCGGGGAAAGCACGGAAAGCTATAACGATATCGGCCATGAAGAAGTGACCATACAGCATGAGGATCTCGGTCTGTTTACTCCGGGCATGGAAATCCTGTTAAGGCCCCATTCTGTGAATGTCATCCGAATCGGAACGAAACCGGCGCAGTCCTAAAGGATAAAAGTCGGCCCGTGTGCTGCGCCAGCAGCAATTTTCCTTACACGGGCCTGATCGGGCAGGAGGCGGTGTTTCCTCCTGCTCGCCGCGCGGCTCAGGTGCTGCGCCAGCAGCTGGTTTCCATGCCTGAGCCTGCGCAAAAAAGCAAGGGCGGACAAGACCCGGATGGATCCTGCCTGCCCCTGTGTCTTAGAATTTCATCACTTCTTCTCTTGAAGGAATCGAAGGCGACGCACCCTTGCGTGAGACCGCGATCGCGGACGCTTTCGCGGCTGTCTTCAGGATCTCCTCCACGGGCTGTCCTTCCATCAGTCCGGAGATAAAGTATCCGGTAAACGTATCTCCCGCCGCCGTGGTATCCACGACATCCACCTTGAAAATATTCTGCTGCACAGTCGTATTTTTGTCCGCATAGACAGAGCCCTCGCCGCCAAGCGTCAGCACAACCTTCGCGTCCGGGTATTTCTCCAGAATCCTGCCCGGGATCTTCTTCAGATCCGTCTCTCCGGTCAGCTGCATCCCCTCAATCTCATTTAACAGGAAGCAGTACACCTTCGAGAAATCGCACGGCTTTAACCCGTCGTCATACGGGGACGGATTGAGAACGATCTTCATCCCGCGCTCCCATGCTTTGTCCATAATATAATCCACAAGATTTACCTCATTCTGAAGCAGAATAAAATCTCCCGCCTCAAAATTCTGAAGCACCTCGTCGATAAATTCTTTCGTGAGCGCGCGGTTGCTTCCGCCGTACAGGAGGATGCAGTTCTGACCGCTCTTATCCACCTGTATGATCGTGTGGCCGCTTCTGCCTTCTATCGTGCGGATATACTCTGTATGAATCCCGTATTCTTCGCAGGCCCCAAGGAAAGCCTGTCCGTCGGAGCCGATCAGCCCGGCGTGAAAGACCTTTGCGCCGGCCCTGGCAA
>CANQEC010000085.1 GCA_947594335.1 uncultured Lachnospiraceae bacterium | reverse complement strand
AACTGAGAACGGAAAGGAACTACAGAATATGGCAAGAACTGAAGAACTGATTTTGTACCGTGATTTTGAACACGGGGAGATTCTGTCGGAAATGACCTGGATCATGGACCATTACCGGGAGAAGGACGCGCCTGTGCGCGAGCGCTTTTTCTCCTGTATGCATGGGCTGGTTGACATGGCGGGGACTTACGGGTTTGAGCAGAATCTCTGGCATACATATCTCGCGTTTCTGCTGGTAAATCACGAAAATGTGTTCAGCACGGCGTGCGAGATCAAAGGCGTTGGGGACGGAAGCCTGAAAAGGCTTGCAAGCCACGATTTTGAAATTTTCCGAGAGCTTTTCGCCTATGATTTTTCGAAGCTTGAGGAGGAGCTTGGCGTAAAGTTTTTTGAGGAGATTCTTCATTACCACAGCGAAGCGGCCGGGAAGATGTTCAACCGCCGCATCCGGGACAGGATCTGCGAGTTGGCGGTGCAGCTGGCAGACGCCGCGGATGTCGAAGAATTTACAGAGTATATGATCACTTTTTATAAAGAATTCGGCGTCGGGAAATTTGGCCTTCACAAGGCATTCCGTGTCTCTCATGAGGACGATGGGGTAAAGATCGTTCCGATCACGAATATTGCGCACGTATATCTGGATGATTTGGTGGGGTATGAGATTCCGAAGAAGAAGCTGCTCGACAATACGGAAGCGTTTGTGTGCGGAAGAAAGGCGAACAACTGTCTGCTTTTCGGTGACGCCGGAACCGGAAAATCCTCGAGCATCAAGGGGATTTTAAACCGTTACTACGACAGAGGACTGCGCATCATTGAGATTTACAAGCATCAGTTCCGTGATTTGAATGATGTGATCGCGCAGATCAAGAACCGCAATTACCGCTTCATCATATACATGGATGATCTGTCATTCGAGGAATTTGAAACCGAGTACAAGTATCTGAAGGCGGTGATTGAGGGCGGTCTCGAGAAGAAGCCGGAGAATGTCCTGATCTATGCGACGTCCAACCGCAGAAATCTGATCCGTGAGAAATTTACGGACAACGAGGAGCGCAGGGACGACATCCACATCACGGATACGATCCAGGAAAAGCTTTCGCTTGTGCGGCGGTTCGGCGTCACGATCTATTTCGGATCGCCGGACAAGAAAGAGTTTCAGAATATTGTCCGGGTGCTTGCAAAGCGCAATGGACTTGGAATTCCGGAGGAGAAGCTTCTGGATGAGGCGAACAAATGGGAGCTTCAGCACGGCGGTTTCTCCGGAAGGACGGCGCAGCAGTTTGTTGATTATCTGCTGGGGCAGATGGAGTAAACTGCCCTGTGGCAGAGAAGTACTGGAAGTGAAAGCTCTGAGGACAGGGCAGCGTCTCTGCAAAGAGACAGGGTTTTCAGCAAGAATGGGAGAAGGAAATGGCAGTAAAAATGTTTGCGTCCATCACGATTGGCTCGTCGGAGACGGAGATGAAAGTATTTGAGCTGTCCTCCAGGAAGGGCATGAAGGAGATTGACTGGATCAACACGAGGCTGAATCTTGGTGTTGACGTGTACAAAATGGGCAGGATCGGCAGCAGGAATATAGAAGAGCTGTGCCAGGTGCTCAGGGAATTTAAAAGGATCATGACAGGCTATCGGGTGGAATCGTACCGCGTCTGTGCCACGAGCGCATTCCGCGAGACAAAAAATGCCGTGGTGCTGGTGGATTATATCGAAAAGCAGACTGGACTGAAAATCGAGGTTTTAAGCAACGCGGAGCAGCGGTTTATTGATTATAAATCAATCGCGTCGGTAACGGCGGAGTTTGAGACGATCATCCAGAACGCGACGGCGATCGTTGACATCGGCGGTACCAGCATGCAGATTTCCCTGTTTGACAAGGATAAGCTGATTACGACGCAGAACATCCGGGTCGGCAACGTCAGTACAAAAGAAAAGCTTGCTCCCTACGAGAAAAACAGAAATCATTTTGAAAAGATGGTGACGGAGATCCTGAACCATGAGTTTGCCGGGTTCAACAAGCTCTACCAGAAAGACCGCAGGATTAAGAATCTCATTATCATCGGCGGAAATCTGAGGGAACTGATGAAGAAATATGAGACGGCGGACCGCAGGATCACGTCTGTGTCAAAGGAACAGTTCATGGGAATCTATCAGAAGATCGTGCATCTGGATCCGGATCAGATTGCGGCGGATTTTGACATCTCGCTGGAGATGACGCCGGTGATCGTTCCTTCCGCGATCTACTGCCGCTGCATGATCGACAGCTTTGGCGTTGAGACAGTCTGGCTGCCGGACTACAGCCTGAGCGAAGGCGTTGCCTACGATTACGCTGAAAAAAATCAGTATATCCGGTGCAGCCACAGCTTTGAGGAAGATATGATCGCGTCCGCCCGGAGTATTTCCAAGCGGTATAAATGCAGTCAGCCGCACATCCGCGTGCTCGAAAATCTGGCGCTGCAGGTGTTTGACCGCATGAAAAAGGTGCACGGAATGACGCCGCGCGACCGGCTGCTTCTGCAGATCTCGGTTATCCTGCACAACTGCGGAAAATTTATCAGCCTTGAGAATGTGGCGGACTGTGCCTATAATATTATCATGGCAACGGAGATTATCGGCCTGTCGCAGACCGAGCAGAATATGATTGCTTATATTGTCAAATACAATACGACGAATTTCCCGGTTTATGAGGATTTCGATACGGCAGCGGATATCAACATTGATGATTATCTGCGGATCGCGAAGCTGACTGCCATTCTGCGGCTGGTCAATGCGCTTGACCGGACGCACCAGCAGAAGTGTGCGGGAGCGGTTGTGGTATTTAAGGATAATGAACTGAGGATTACGGCGGCGACACGCGAGGATCTGACACTGGAGGCAAGGACATTTGAGGAAAAGGGACTGTTCTTTGAGGACGTATTCCATGTACATCCGGTGTTCAGGCAGAAAAAGCAGTTATAGGGAGGATCGGCAGGATGGCAGTTATGTTTGATAAACCAGAATATTTTGTGAATCGGGAGTGCAGCTGGCTTGAGTTTAACAGGAGAGTTTTAAGCGAGGCAAGAGATAAGAGCCTGCCGCTCCTTGAGCGTTTGAAATTTTTGAGTATTACGGCTTCAAATCTGGATGAGTTTTTCATGATCCGGGTCGCTTCCCTGAAGGATATGGTGAACGCAAAGTATACGGGGAAGGATATCGCGGGCATGACGGCCCAGGAACAGCTGAAGGTGATCGGGGAGAAGGCCCACGAACTTGTGAATCAGCAGTACACAACGTACAACCGTTCGCTGCTTCCAGCGCTCCGTCAGGACGGATTCGAGCTTGTGACGGAGCATGAGGCGCTCACAGACAGTCAGAAGGAATTTGCAGATCAGTATTTTGAGGAGAATATTTATCCGGTGCTGACGCCGATGGCGCTCGATTCGTCGCGGCCGTTTCCGCTGATCCGCAATAAGACGCTGAATATCGGGGCCCTGATCTCCAAAAAGGATGAGAAAAAGAAAACGGAGTTCGCAACGGTGCAGGTGCCGTCCGTGCTGCCGCGCATCATCCGCCTGCCGGACGGAAAGGAAGGGCAGAAGTGCGCGATCCTGCTGGAGGAGGTCATTGAGCGGAATATTTCCAAGCTGTTCCTGAATTATGACGTGGTCTGCGCGCATCCGTACCGGATTATGAGGAATGCTGACCTGACGATCGATGAGGACGAGGCGGCAGATTTGCTCAAGGAAATTCAGAAGCAGCTCAAAAAACGCCAGTGGGGCGAGGTTATCCGCCTTGAGATCGAGGAGGGGATGGAGCCGAAGCTTCTGAAGATCCTGAAGAAAGAGCTGAATGTAAAAGAAGAGGACCTCTATCGGATCAGCGGGCCGCTGGATCTGACATTTCTGATGAAGCTGTACGGAATCGAGGGTATGGACAAATACCGCTATGCGCCGTACAGTCCGCAGCCGGTGCCGGGGATGAATGACGAGGAGGATATCTTTACCCAGATCCGAAAGGGGGATATTCTGCTCCATCATCCGTACATGACGTTCGATCCTGTTGTCCAGTTTGTAAAGCAGGCTGCCGTCGATCCGGATGTGCTTGCGATCAAGCAGACGCTGTACCGTGTCAGCGGCAATTCGCCGATCGTGGCGGCGCTCGCGCAGGCGGCGGAGAACGGCAAGCAGGTCTCCGTGCTTGTCGAGCTGAAGGCGCGTTTTGACGAGGAGCACAATATCATCTGGGCAAAGATGCTTGAGAAGGCCGGATGTCATGTTATTTATGGCCTTCATGGACTGAAGACGCACAGCAAGATTACGCTTGTGGTCCGCAGTGAGGAGGACGGAATCCGCCGTTATGTTCATCTTGGGACAGGCAACTACAACGATTCCACGGCGAAGCTTTACACGGACTGCGGCATCCTGACCTGTTCGGAACCGATCGGAGAGGATGCGACCGCCGTTTTCAACATGCTGTCCGGCTATTCGGAGCCGAAGAGCTGGAACCGGCTTTCGCTGGCCCCGATCTGGCTGCGCGGCCGTTTCATGCGCCTGATCGAGCGGGAAACGCAGCATGCGCGCGACGGCAAGCCGGCGCGGATCATTGCGAAGATGAATTCTCTGTGCGACAAGGAGATCATCGACGCGCTGTATCAGGCGTCGTCGGCGGGCGTGAAGATCGATCTGATCGTGCGCGGCATCTGCTGCCTGAAAGTCGGGATTCCCGGCGTGAGCGAGAATATCACGGTGCGCTCCATCGTCGGCAATTTCCTGGAACACGCACGGATCTTCTATTTTATGAACGGCGGCGACGAGGAGTTTTATATGGCGAGCGCGGACTGGATGCCGAGAAATCTGGACAAGCGCGTGGAGATCCTCTTCCCGGTTGAAGATGACAAGATCCGCGAGGAAGTGCGCCATATCCTCGATATTCAGCTGGAGGACAACGTGAAGGCGCATATCATGCAGCCGGACGGGAGCTATGAGAAGATTGACAAACGCGGCAAGGTGCTTCTGAACTGCCATGATTATTTCTGTGAAGAAGCAAGGAGGCGGGCCTGGCGCGAGCCAGATCCCGTGCAGACAAGAGTTTTCATCCCCATGGAGGCGGAAGACTAAAGAAAAAGCGAGGCGGACGCATGCACAGAGAGCATACAAAAAAAATCCAGATCGGAGACAGAATTATTGGCGGAGGCAGTCCGGTTCTGATTCAGTCGATGACGAACACGAGGACGGAGGATGCTGAAGCGACCATCGCCCAGATAAAAAGACTCGAGGCGGCGGGCTGCGATATCATCCGCTGCGCGGTTCCCACCAGGGAGGCCGCGCAGGCTCTGACGCAGATTAAACAGCAGATAAGGATTCCGCTGGTTGCGGATATTCATTTTGACTATAAACTGGCCATTGCCGCGATTGAGGCGGGGGCTGACAAGATCCGGATCAATCCGGGAAATATCGGGGACCGCAGCCGTGTGCGCGCGGTTGTTGACGCGGCGCGGGAGAGGAGGATACCGATCCGCGTCGGCGTGAACAGCGGTTCCCTTGAGAAGGATATCCTTGAAAGGGATCACGGCGTGACCGCAGAAGGGCTTGTGGAGAGCGCGCTGCGTCAGACTGCGGTGATCGAGGACATGGGGTATGATAATCTTGTGATCAGCATCAAGTCCTCAAACGTCATGCTCTGCGCGCGCGCGCATGAGCTGCTTGCCAAAAAGACGCAGTATCCTCTGCATGTCGGGATCACGGAGGCGGGTACGCTGCTGTCCGGAAATATCAAGTCCGCCGTCGGTCTTGGAATCATCCTCTCACAAGGGATCGGGGATACGATCCGCGTCTCTCTGACCGGCGATCCGCTGGAGGAGATCAAATCGGCAAAGCTGATTCTGCGCACGCTCGGGCTGCGGAAAGGAGGGATCGAGGTCATCTCCTGCCCGACCTGCGGGCGTACGAAGATCGATCTGATCAGCCTCGCCAGCCAGGTGGAGACGATGGTGGAGGATATTCCTCTCGATATCAAGGTGGCGGTCATGGGATGTATTGTGAACGGTCCCGGGGAGGCAAAGGAGGCCGACATCGGGATTGCCGGAGGCAAAGGAGAAGGGCTTCTGATCAAAAAGGGTGAAGCAGTGCGCAAGGTTCCGGAGGCGGAGCTTGTATCCGCCCTTCGCGAAGAACTTCTTGCCTGGGAGAGGGAATAAGATGACAAAACCTTTTTATGATGTGTTTCCTGCGCTGGAGCTGTCCGGTCAGACGAAGAGTCTGCTGGAGCACTCCAGCGTCAGCCGTATTACGATGAACCGCGGGAAAAATCAGCTGAAGATTTATCTGGAAAGTGAAAAGCTGATTCAGAAAAAATATATCTATGAGACAGAACAGGCTGTGAAACATCAGCTTTTTTCTGATGTTCCGATGGAGGTCAGGATCATTGAGAAATTTCTGCTTTCGCGGCAGTATACGGCGAAAAATCTTCTGCCTGCTTACGAGGACAGTATCCTGACGGAGCTGCGTAATTATAACATATTGCTCTATAATATGCTGCGCGGCGCGAAAAAGGAATTTACGGATGACGATACGCTGCTGCTCACGCTGAAGGATGATGTGCTTGCGGGCAGCAGAGAACAGGAGCTGCTTCGGATCCTGGAAAAAATTTTCTGCGAGCGGTGCGGTCTTTCCCTGAAGGTTTATGCTCAGCGTGAAAAGGCGGATAAGGATGAAAGCCCCGCGAGAAAGCTTTATGAGCAGGAGCTGGAGCAGGAGGCGGCCGAGATATACCGCAGATATGCTTCCTTAAAGCAGAAGGAAAACTCCGGGGGAGAAGAGGAAGAATGGATCGGCGGACCGGGCGGATCCAGGAAGACAAAAGGCAGCCGGAAGAATGCCGGGGGAAAAAAGAGCGGCAGGGGAAAAACCGCGGCCGCTTTTCGAAAGAGCTCCGTCTTTTTGCCGGGGGCCCGTCCTCTTGTCAGATCAGGCAGTCCAGATGTGATTTACGGACGCGATTTTGACGGGGAGGATCTGGCAATCGAGAAGATCAGTGAACCGATCGGAGAGGTTATCGTCCGGGGGCAGCTTATTGCGATCGACAGCAGGGAGCTGCGCGACAACAGAATGATACTGATGTTCGATATCACGGATTTCACTGACACGATCGGAGTCAAGATGTTTCTAGCGAAGGAACAGGTCGAGGAGCTGACGAAATCGCTTCAGAAGGGCGGCTTTTACAGAGTGCGGGGGATTACCGTAATCGACCGGTTCGACAGTCAGCTTCTGCTGGGTTCCGTCTCAGGAATTAAAAAAATACCGGATTTTCGGGTGAAGCGTGTTGACATGGCTCCCCAAAAACGGGTGGAGCTTCACTGCCATACGAAAATGAGCGATATGGACGGGGTTACGGATGTGAAGGACATCATCGGCCGCGCCATGGAATGGGGACATGAGGCGATCGCGATCACGGATCACGGCGCTGTGCAGGCCTTCCCGGACGCGAACCACGCGGTGCCAAAGGACAGTGATTTCAAGGTGATCTACGGGATGGAGGCATATCTTGTGGATGACCTGAAGGAGATTGTCTCCAATCTGAAGGGCCAGTCGCTTGAGGATTCGTTCGTCGTGTTCGACCTTGAGACGACCGGACTTTCCCCTCTTGCGAATCAGATTATCGAGATCGGGGCGGTAAAGGTTGAAAAAGGGCAGATTACAGAGCGGTTCAGCACGTTTGTCAATCCCCGGATTCCGATTCCGTTCAAAATCGAGGAGCTGACGCATATCAGCGACGAGATGGTCATGGATGCGCCGGAGATTGCGCAGATCCTGCCGCGTTTTATGGAGTTCTGCAAGGGGTGCGTGATGGTGGCGCACAATGCGTCGTTTGATATGAGCTTCATTGCGGAAAACTGCAGCCGCCTGGGCCTTCCCTGTGATAAGACGGTTGTCGATACGGTTTCCATGGCCCGCGTGCTTCTGCCGCAGATCAGCAAATATAAGCTGGATACCGTGGCGAAGGCGCTGAATATTTCCCTGGATCATCACCACAGGGCGGTGGACGACGCGGCCTGCACGGCGGAGATTTTTGTGCGTTTTATCAGCATGCTGCACGTCCGGGAGGTCACGACGCTCGAAGGGCTGAATGAGCTTGGCCGTTCCTCCAAAGAGCAGATCAAAAAGCTGCCGACGTTTCACGCGATCCTGCTTGCGAAAAATGAGATCGGGCGGATCAATCTGTACCGCCTGGTATCGCTGTCGCATCTTGACTATTACAGCCGCCGTCCGCGTATTCCGAAGAGCCTCCTGGAAAAATACAGGGAGGGGCTGATTCTCGGTTCGGCCTGCGAAGCGGGAGAGCTTTTCCGTGCTCTGCTTGGGAACGCGTCCGAGCAGGAGATTGCGCGGCTTGTCAGTTTTTATGATTATCTTGAGATCCAGCCGCTCGGGAACAACATGTTCATGACGAAGGAGGATTATGAAGATCGAAAAACAGTGGAGGATCTGCGGAATCTGAACCGCCGGATCGTAGAACTTGGCGAACAGTTTGGCAAGCCGGTTGCCGCCACCTGCGACGTGCATTTCCTCAATCCGGAGGATGAGATTTACCGCAGAGTCATCATGGGCTTCAAGGGCTTTAAGGACGCAGATGATCAGGCGCCGCTGTATCTTCGGACGACGGAAGAGATGCTGAAGGAATTTGAATACCTCGGAGCCGAAAAGGCGTACGAGGTTGTGGTGACCAACACAAGGAAGATCGCGGCCGAATGCGAGCGCATCTCGCCTGTGAGGCCGGACAAGTGTCCGCCGGTCATCGAAAATTCGGATCAGATGCTGCGGACGCTGTGCTACGACAAGGCGTATGAGGTTTACGGAGATCCGCTTCCGCCTGTTGTAAAGGAGCGGCTTGAGCGGGAACTGCACTCGATCATCTCGAACGGCTTCGCCGTGATGTATATTATCGCGCAGAAACTGGTGTGGAAGTCGAATGCGGACGGTTATCTGGTTGGCTCCCGCGGCTCCGTCGGTTCGTCGCTCGTCGCGACAATGGCAGGCATCACAGAGGTGAATCCTCTGCATCCGCACTACTACTGCAGCGAGTGCCATTACAGTGATTTCGATTCCGAGGAAGTTAAGAGATTTTCCGGTATGGCCGGCTGCGATATGCCGGACAAAAACTGTCCCGTCTGCGGGGCAAAGCTGAAAAAGGACGGGTTTGATATTCCGTTTGAAACATTTCTCGGTTTTAAAGGAAACAAGGAGCCGGATATCGATTTGAATTTTTCCGGCGAGTACCAGAGCAAGGCGCATAAATATACGGAAGTGATCTTCGGCGCGGGACAGACGT
>CANQEC010000084.1 GCA_947594335.1 uncultured Lachnospiraceae bacterium | reverse complement strand
TGGCTTATGTATACAATCCGGACGACGATGTGCTCCTGAACTGGGCGGATTCGGGCCAGGCTCCGATCCATCTGGCGACAATGGAGAAGGTAAAGGCTCAGCCTGATGTATATCCGGTTGCGGCGGTCAACTATACAATTTTTGATGACGCGATGATCCTTCCGGCGATTTACAACATCCGCGAGCAGGTGAAGTATGTGAATGAGACGGTATGGGCGGCAGTGCTCCAGACGGAGAACCTGAACAGGGATGATCTGATGAGCATGCTTGAGGAAGCGACGATGATTGCTGAGGAGCTGTCTCTGCTGTAAGATGTAAAAAAGCAGGATTGTGAGAGTGTGAAGCACAAAACAGTCCATTCGGCATTTTTTGAGTCATATATCTAAAGAAGCAAGGTCAAAGGGGTATTCGGGATTCTGCCCAAATGGAGAATGCCGTGAGATCACAGGGGTCTTACGGCATCTCCTGCGGGAGAAAGGATATTTTTATGAATGGTAAAAACAAAAAAGTGATAGCAATTCTCTTTATTCTGCCGTTCATCGGATTTTTTGTCTGTTTCTGGCTGATTCCTTTTGTGTACGGCATAGTAATGAGTTTGAGCAAGTACAGTCTGATCACGGGGAACGGAGGATTTGTCGGCCTGAAGAACTATATTCAGATTCTTCATTCCAGCTCCATGTACAGCAGATCATTCTGGAAGGGTCTGACCAATACGGTGATATTTGTGCTGCTGACGACCCCCTGTCTGGTAATCGGGAGTCTTGCGCTGGCGCTTTTGCTGGATCGTCTTCCCGATCGTCTGAAAGGAATTTTCCGGACCATTTACTTCGCGTCATATGCGGTATCTGTCACGGCTGTAGCCGCGATTTTTGTCTGGATGATGAAAGGCAACGGCGGATATCTGAACAACCTGATGCTGAAAATGGGAATCATTGACAAGGCGGTTCCGTGGATGGAGCAGACGCCGTTTGTGTGGGTATCTCTGACAGTGGCTACTGTCTGGTGGACCATCGGCTACGATATGATGCTGTTTGTCAACGCGCTCAACGAGATTGACCCGCAGCTTTACGAGGCTTCCTCGATAGACGGCGCAAATTTCTTCCACCAGTTCAGATACATCATCATGCCGGGAATCAAAAACGTATTTTTCTTCGTGCTGATGACGACGATTATCGCGTCGTTCAACGTCTATGGTCAGCCGCGATTGATGACAAAAGGCGGACCGGGCGATTCGACCAAACCTCTGATCATGATGATTACGTCAACGATCATGGACCGCAACGATCTGGGGATCGGAAGCGCCATGACGATCCTGATGGGTATCGTGATCGTACTCTGCTCCGTCGGACAATATTATCTGACAAAAGAAAAAGAAGAGTTGAAGAAGTAGGAGGGAGCGTATGAAAGCAAAAAATATAAAAAAGATCTTGTTGATTATTATTGCCTGTATCATTGCCTACATATTCCTCCTGCCGCTTATGTTCATGGTGTTCACAAGCTTCAAGGGGATTGCGGAATCGGCTACATCAACATCGCTGCTTCCGAAGCAATGGACGATGCAGAACTATATCGACCTGTTCAGCAACACATCCACCTCTCCGGTGGGACGCTGGCTGCTTAACACAGCAGTCGTTACCGTGTGCGGTACGGCGCTTCGAATCGTGGTCAGTGTGCTTGCCGCCTACTCGCTGGCAAGGCTTCCGCTTCCGGGCAAACCGTTTATTCTGGTATCGCTGGTATGGGCGATGGCAATTCCGGAAATCGTGACGTTCTTCCCGCTGTATTATATATTCCGGGAGCTTGGCGGACTGAATACGTTTCTGCCGCTGATTCTGCCGTCCGGTTCGGGCGTTATGTGCATTTACCTGATCTATCAGTTCCTGATCGCGTTTCCAAAGGAGCTGGAGGAATCCGGATACGTTGAAGGAGCGAACGTGCTGCAGGTGCTGTGGTACATCGTAATCCCGTCGGTGAAACCGATTATCATTACACAGGCGTTCATCACCTTCCTCGGCCTGTACAACAGCTACCTCTGGCCGTCTCTGGTGATCAACAACAATGAAAACCGTACAATTGTTCTTGGAATCGCGGCGCTGGTTCTCGGAGACAATTACAACAATCCGGGACTGATGATGGCCTCGACCGTGATATCAGTGGTTCCGGTCATGCTCATATTCATGTTTGCAAACAAATATATTGTCCGCGGAGTATCACAGTCGGGCATCAAATAAAGACAGACGAAGGGTATGCAGCCTGCGGGGGAGTACCATGGGAATTCAAAACAGAGCAAAGCTATTGTTATCTACGGAACTGTTTGTCCTTGATCTGGATGGAACATTTTATCTGGGGGACAGACTGATCGACGGAGCGCTGGAGTTTGTCCGGTATGTGCAGGAGACGGGGCGTAAGGTTCTTTTCTTTACGAATAATTCCTCCCGCTCGCCGCGCGTCTACATGGACAGACTGGCGTCCATGGGCTGTCCGATCGGACGGGAGGAGATCATGACGTCGGGAGATGTCACGATCGCTTATCTGAAAAGAACGTATCCGGATAAAAGTATTTACCTGGTCGGAACGCCTGCTCTTGAGGACAGTTTTCGGGAAGAAGGGATCCTGCTGACGGACGGCAGCGTGCAGCCGGACATCGTGGTAGTGGGATTCGATACGACGCTGACTTACAGGAAACTGGAGCGGGCCTGTACTTTTATCCGCGAGGGAGCAGTTTTTCTGGCTACGCACCTGGACATTAACTGCCCGGTTGAATATGGCTTCATTCCGGACTGCGGAGCATTCTGCAGGGCGATTGCCGCATCGACGGGAAAAGAACCGAAATATCTGGGGAAGCCGTTTGCGGAAACTCTTGATATGGTGCTTGCGCATACCGGCGCTGCAAGAGAACGGACTGCTTTCGTCGGCGACCGGCTCTATACAGACGTTGCGACGGGAGTCAGCCATGGAGCAAAAGGATTTCTGGTGCTGTCGGGAGAAACCAGGCTGGAGGATGTTCGGAAATCGGAAACAAGGCCGGATGCTGTTTACTGGTCTCTGGGAGAAATGAAACTTTTGATGGAAAATTTTGATGGAAAATGGCATCATGGCATGTGAAATAGAAAAGTCCCGGTTATATCGGAGAAGCTCATGATATAGCCGGGAATTTTTGTGGCTTTGCGCAGATTTGGGCAGGGAAATCAGCTGCTGGCGCAGCATGCGTGCCGCGCGGACGGGCAGGAGGAAAAACCACTTTTTGCTTGATTTATGCGCAGAGAAACGCTCTGAAAAATTCGGGAAAACAGGCAGAAAAATGTATTGACACGGGATACCGCAGGGGTTAATATCAGGGATATGGTCACAGGATTTTAAAAGCGCGAAGCGCAGAGAAATCCGTGGTATCATGGGGCAGTTTTTTTGGCTTCAGCATAAAATTTCACCAGACGAAAATAAGGAGATGGCGATGTTGAAAGTGATTTCACACAGAGGGTACAGCGGGAAATATCCGGAAAATACAATGCTGGCGTTTCGAAGAGCGGCCGAAGCAGGATGTGATGAGATCGAACTGGATGTGCAGATTACAAAGGACGGCGAGGTTGTTGTCATACATGATGAGACGCTTGACCGCACAACGAGCGGGAGCGGACTGGTGCGGGATTTCACATTTGAAGAGATAAGGAAATTCAATGCGGCAAAGCTGTTTTATGACGGCCTGGTGTTTGAGCCGGTTCCTTCCTTTGACGAGTATTGCAGGTGGGCGGCCGAATGCGGTATGAGCACCAATATCGAGATCAAGACGGGGATTTATTATTACAGAGAGATCGAGGAAAAAACGGCGGAGATTATAAAAAAATATGGTCTCGAAGAGAAGGTAATGTTTTCCTGCTTCAACCACGTTTCTCTGTTAAAAATGAAAAAGATCTTTCCGCAGGCAAAGTGCGGAATACTGGTCGATGAGACAGGAATCGGAAACGCCGCGTATTACTGTAAAAGCAGCGGGTTTGCGTACTATCATCCCGATGTGAGGGGACTTAGCGACGAAACCATAGAGGAATGCCGGAAAGAAGGGATTGGGATCAACGCGTGGACAATCAACGATATGGGAGATCTGGAGCGGCTTTATGAAAAAGGATGCGCAGGTGTGATCACGAACTATCCGGAAGTGTGCAGGGCGTGGATTGATTACAGAGAAAGAAATAGTTCCGGACAAAGATCCGGAGATTAAAAGATAATATGTGCAGGCCCGCATATGGAAATCAGCTGCAGGCGCAGCATGTGGGCCGCGCGGACGGGCAGGAGGGAAACACCTCCTGCCCATTTTATACGGAACGGGTTTTCAGGATATCTGTGAGCAGATCCAGCAGTTTTTTCACGTCGATCGGTTTGGCGATATGCGCGTTCATGCCGCACTCCAGCGCACGCCTGCGGTCTTCCTCGAACGCGTTTGCAGTCATGGCAACGATGGGAATGTTTGCCAGATCCGGGTCCTTTAGCGCGCGGATTGCCTTTGTGGCATCGTAGCCGTTCATCTGCGGCATCTGGATATCCATGAGGATCAGCGAATAGTATCCCGGTTCGGAATTTTTAACCTTTTCCACGGCGATATTGCCGTCCTCCGCCGTCTCCACGACAAAACCGCTGTCGGAAAGCAGTTCCTGTGCAATCTCCCGGTTCAGCTCATTATCCTCTGTCAGCAGAAGGCGTGTGCCTTTGAACTGTTCGGTCAGGTCGGGGACAGGATTATATTCCTGTGTTTTGAGATTGTCGCCGGTGGCGGCGATCAGAATATCCCGAAGCTCTGAGAGGAAGATCGGCTTGTTGCAGAACGCGGTTACGCCGGCCTCGCGGGCTTCTTTCTCAAATGGAGTCCAGTCATAGGCGGTGACGATGATGATGGGCGCGCTGTCACCGACGATCGCGCGGATCTGCCGGACTACTTCAAGGCCGCCAAGATCGGGCAGAAACCAGTCTATGATGTAGGCGTGGTATTCATCGCCCAGTTCATAGGCCTGTCTGGCGTGCAGGACGGCTTCCTTGCCATGCAGAACCCACTCGGAACGTATGCCGATCTGCCGGAGCATTTTGGTGACGCTGTCGCAGGTGGAGAAGCTGTCGTCCACGACGAGCGCGTGGAGTCCCTGCAGATCCTCGATGACTTCCACGTGCTGCGGCTCGTCCTGGAGGCGGAAATCCAGGTTGATAATGAATTCCGTGCCTTTGCCCTGTTCGGTCTCCAGCTCAATCGTGCCGCCCATGGTATCGATGATGTTTTTGGTGATGGCCATTCCGAGACCGGTTCCCTGGATGCCGCTGGCGGTGGAAGTCCGCTCCCGCTCAAAGGGCTCAAAAATATGTTTGGAGAATTCCTGGCTCATACCGATACCCGTGTCCTTGACCCGGATCTCGTAGGAGCCGTATCCTTTGGGGGCTCGCGGTTTCTGACGGATCGTCAGCGCTACGGTGCCGCCGGAGGGCGTAAATTTGATCGCGTTTGAGAGGAGATTCAGCAGCACCTGGTTCACATGCAGCTTGTCGCAGTAAATATCCTCGTCGATCACATCCACGGTATCCATGAAAAAGTTGAGCTGCTTGGAAAGCAGGTGGTTGCTGGAGGAGAGGATCTTCTTCAGGTATTCCTGCACGCGCTCCCGGTTGTCCAGATTGGTCTGCGCAAGTGTCGCGAAACCGATGATAGCGTTCATCGGTGTGCGGATATCGTGTGACATGTTGGAAAGAAAGGTGCTTTTGGCTTTGTCCGCCGCTTCCGCCTTCTGCAGTTTTTCGGTCAGAACCGCCTGCTCCACAGCCAGATCCATCGCCTGTTTCGCGTTGCGGCTGACCCAGCTGTAATACAAAACGATGACGATCGCCATTGCGATTCCCAGATAAACGCAGACCTTCTGTACGGCGCTGACGCTGGCAAAAGCTTCTTTTTCCGGGACGGACACGGCAATGGTCCACTGATTAATATCGGCAGGCGCATAATACATGTATTCCCATTCGTTCGTGTCCGGCGAGCGGAATATGACGTAGCCGGTTCCCAAATTGATCATGTCCTGTCTGTAGGCCTCCCAGCTTGTGTCGCCTTTTGTCTTCCGCTGTACGGAATTGGAAGAATCATTGATATTTCCCAGTTCATCGTTCCGGGTGTCCAGGATAAAGTCCCCGGACTTTGTATCAATGATGGAAATACTTGCGCTTGCATTGTAAATGTTGTCGATATTCAGACTCTGATGCAAAGTCTTCAGTTCGGTGACGCCGTATAGAAGAGCCGCAGTTTTCCCGTCCTGAATGATGGGGACGAAATGCCTCAGGACCGGGTCACCGCTTGAAACGCCTTTTTCACGGTTGGAGACATGTTCTCCCAGGGGCGCTTCCTCTGCGAAAGAGATTCCTTCAATGTCCGCAGCGTTGGTGATACGGCCGCTCGGTGAGAGAATCCGATCGTCGGACAGAAGCACCTGCACCCGCATTGTCTCAAGAAGAGGGGTGGTGGTCTTCATGATTGCCAGCGTGGCATCAACATCGAAGTTGTTGGCCTGGGAAATGATGCCTGCTGTGGCGTTGAGAATCCGGCTGTCCCGCTCCAGTTTGGACGTAATCTCGTTGATGACGGTATCAGCGCCTTCCTCAAGACGGCTCAGCGAGCGCTGCTGAAGCACTGCAGTGATCCTGAAGTATGCAGAAAGCAGGAGAATAATGATGAAGGCGATCACGATTCCCGTGGCCGTCAGGCTTTTGTCTTTTTTGACAGCTTTTTTCTTCATTAAAGTATTTTCCATACAGACGGTGCTCCTTTCATTCATGGCATCGGAATCGGCTCTCATGTCATGTATATTAAAATCCGGCTGTTTCCGTGCAGCTCTTAAGCTTTTGCGGCAGTTAATTTATTGTAGCACAGGAAAGGCTAATTTACTATAACAAAAACAGATAAAGTGAACAGCAACGGCCGGCGAAAACCGCTCCTGTTATTTTTCTTGCGTATTTTCGGATATCGTGTATAATTCACAGGCAGGGATCTGCGTCTGCAAAGAAAATTCTCCTGATCCGGATTGTAAAAAAGGAGGGATGCCAAATGAATCAGTATCGGCTGATCGCCCTGGACATGGACGGCACCTTGCTGAACAGTGACAAGAAGATTACGCCAAAGACGGCGGAAGCAATCCGCCGGGCGAACAGGCGGGGGAAGATAGTGACCATCTCTACTGGGAGATGTATTGCTGAAATGAGAGGATACATGGAACAGCTGCCGGATGTCCGCTACATGATGTGCGTCAGCGGAGGGCTGCTTTATGACTGCGGGGAAAAAAGAATTCTGTTTTCCGATAAAATAGCGGAAGAGATAATTGGCTCGATGCTCGAGGCTATACGCGGGCGTGATATCATGGTACATTTTCTGGGACTGGAATCCGTCGTGGAACGGGAAAAGATACCGCAGATGGGACGGTATCATATGGGAATATATCAATCGCTGTATGAAGAAGCCGCGCAGCAGGTGGAAAATATATATGAATATTTTTCCGAAAATCCCAGGGCTTTTGAAAAGGTGAATTTCTATCATACGGACGAGCGGGAAAGGGCGATTACAAAGGAAGCCCTGTGTCATCTTCCCATTGAAATGAAGTATGCCGAGGAAACCTCTCTGGAATGTTCGGTCAGGGGAGTGAACAAGGGAACGGGACTTCTGACCCTGTGCCGTTATCTGGGGATCGACCCTGCCGAGACGATTGCCGTCGGCGATTCGGATAACGATGTTGATATCCTGGCGGCGGCCGGGCTTTCCCTGGCGATGGGAAACGCGAATGGACATATTAAAAAAATGTGCGATGTTGTCATACCGGATAATGACCATGACGGATGCGCCGCCGCGATTGACGCCTATCTGCTTGGGGAATCCTGAATCCGCCTGGTCCTTCTTTCCCTTTGCGGAGCTCCCGGAGTCTTTCGGGAGCTCATCTGCGCAGGCTCAGGCAGGGAAATCAGCTGCTGACGCAGCACCTGGGCCGCGCGGCGGACAGAAGGAAAAGCCGCCTCTACTCGATCATCAGTAATATGCTTTTGTAAATGAAATAAATTTCTGCATTTCTTCTGTGACATATTTTCCTTTTTTCCAGACCATACCTACATTAATATTGATTGGAGGATCCAGAGGAAGCCCCGCACATTCCGGAAACTGGGGCAGCATCTCTTTAAACAGAAAACAGCCGCACTGGCTCTGATGGACGAATTTCATGACGGTGTGCAGCTGGCTGCTCCGCATAACGATGTGCGGATGCAGCTGCATGGCGTCAAACCGGGTCATAAGCAGATGCGTCTGAACGGAATCGCCGTTAAATAGAAGAACCTTTTCGTTGTCAAACTGTTCCATCCGGACAGAGGTCTGACCGGCCATGGGGTGGGAGTGGGAGACGCAGTAATAGAGCTGGCTGTTAAACAGTACGGTATTGTTGAATTTGTCAATGTTGAACATCTCCATGTTGACCAGGGCCAGATCCAGAAAATCACTCTGGACCAGGTCACAGGCCCGGACAGAGCCGTATTCTTCCAGCACTACTGGTATATCCGGATATTCCCGGCAGAAAGCATCCCAGAGTTCCGGGAAGAAAATGGTGCTCAGCATGGGAGGAATCCCAATGCGGACCGGCGGCTTGATTCGGCTGTTGTCTTTATATTCCGCCTCCATGGAAAGGCAGTAATGGAGTATGTAGTTGGCTTTTTCCAGAAATTTTTCTCCTTCCGAAGTCAGCTCCAGGTGGCTGCCGTTGCGGTAGAACAAGGTGATGGAAAATTCGTTTTCCAGCTCCCGGACAGCGTTGGAGATCGTGGGCTGTGTGACGAAAAGTTCCTTTGCCGCCTTTGAGACATTGTGGCACCGGCTTGCCGCACTGAAATACCGTAACTGATTCAGCGTCATGTTTTTTCCCCCATTCCTTTAAATATATGTATAGAATACCATATTCTGCCGGAAAATCGGTGTTTGGAGCTATTAAATTTTTTTTGCTGCAGCGAATTTTTTTTAATTGGACTTATGCAGTATGACGATGCTACCATAGGAACATAAGATATAGCCGGCCAGCGATATCACATGTATGCGAATGGAATGGATGAAAGAAAATTAAGAGACGAAAGGAGAAAAACATGACTCCAACAACCATCACATTATTGTTTTTGCTCTTTGCAGTTGTGAGTTTTATCCTGGAGAAGATTCCTCTGGGACTTACGGCGACCATCGTTGCCCTGGGATTAAACCTGACTGGTGTCCTGGACAGTTCCGCAACCTTCGCAGGTTACGTCAACAGCAATGTGATCCTCTGTGTCGGAATGTTTGTTGTAGGTCAGGCATTATTTGAGACTGG
>CANQEC010000083.1 GCA_947594335.1 uncultured Lachnospiraceae bacterium | reverse complement strand
CCCCACTGATACGAGGTCAGGACATACCGAAAAACAGCCGCACCCCGTGAAAATACGGAGCGCGGACTGAAAAAACACACCTGAAGGGAATCGAACCCCCGCACATGGTACCGGAAACCACTGCTCTATCCACTGAGCTACAGGTGCAGATCTGAATACCGTCATATTCTAGCACACAAATCTAAAAATGTAAAGATGTAAAGAACAGTTTTCAGGAGATAAAAATGATTCACAAAGGCAGTACTGATAAAAAGCCGAGAAATCCTCCTCCGGAACAGGATGAGGTGTATGCGGCTAAAAAAGAAGGTCCTCAGAAAAAGCGTTTCGGATTCCTGATCCGGTCAGCTGCAAGGGCGGCAGTTATTTTTGGAGGCGCCGCCGTATGCTGGCTCTGGGTGCTCAGGCCGGTATACATAACCGGAAACGCCATGTTTCCTGCTCTGAAAGACGGGGATCTTTGTATTGTATACAGAGCGGGAAAATATTATACAGGGGATCTTGTGGTCTACAAAACCGCGGACGGAGATACCCGTGCCGGGCGTATCGCGGCATGCGGCGGACAGGAAGTCAGTTTTCCGGAAGGCGGCGGATACACGGTTGACGGGTATCAGCCCGCGGAGGAGATCCTGTATCCGACGTACAGGGCGCAGGAAGGGACGGTTGTCTATCCTCTGACCGTACAGGAAGACAGTTTTTTCATTATGAATGATTTTCGTTCGGATGAAGAGGACAGCAGATCCCTGGGCTGTGTGGGCAAAGAGGATATCGTGGGACGCGCAGTATTTCTTTGCAGGAGGCGCGGCTTTTGAAAAAAATAATTTATTTCCTTAACCGGCTGCTGGACGGAGGAATCCTGCTTTTGCTTCTGCTGTGTTTTATGGCCGGCATATACGGACTGTATGACAGCTTTATGATCTATAACAGGACTGCCGACGACAGTCTGCTGCGGTTTAAACCAGGTTATGAAGCAGAAGAAGAGCCGGAAAAGGAGATACAGGGCAGTCTGGCAGCCTGGCTGACGCTTGAAGACGCGGGGATTGACTGTCCTGTCATGCAAGGTAAAGACAATACGGAATATCTGAGCAAAGATCCGTACGGGGAATACTCACTGGCAGGAAGTATTTTTCTGGATGCGAGAAATTCTCCGGATTTTACGGATGAATATTCCCTGATTTATGGGCATCACATGGAGGGAGGCCTGATGTTCGGGCCTCTGGATAAATATCTCGAGGAAGCCTGGTTTGCTTCCCATTCGGATGGGGAGCTGACAGTTGACGGGAGGATTTATCCGCTGAGGGTTTTTGCCGTTGTGGAGACGGATGCCTCGGCAAAGGAGATCTTTTCTCCAAAAGAGACAGATCCAAAGGAAACTTTCCGCTATGTGAAAGAAAAGGCTCTGTACTATAATGCCGGGCTTGCGCCCGAACCGGACAAGGGAGAGCGTCTGCTGGGGCTGTCCACCTGCAGATCACCGAATGCGGCGGAGCGCACAGTCGTATTCTGCGCGTATTGATCCGCATTCCTCCGTATTGTTTTACATACAGGAACCTGCCGGAGACGGACGTTCCCGGTTGGGATCCCGGAAGATATTCACGCTCTGCGCGGCAGAGCACAGCTAAAGCAGGCCCTGCAGACTGTCCGGTATTCTGCAGGAGAGCCTGGAAAAGAAAGGAGTTAAAAATTATGAACAGAAATCGTAAAAAAGTAAAACTGGCCGCTGTGATTCTGGCTTCGGCCCTGACGGCTGTCATGCCGGTATCGGCGGAAGGGAGCGCTTATGGAGGGCAGATCGAGGGAACTCTTACAACAAGCTTTAAAAAATATGTGCTTCTGGATAAGGAGGCCGTGATTCCGGGCATGGATTTCAAATATGAGATATCCGAAGGAAAGGCAAAGACCTACGATCTTGAAGGAAAAAAATTTGAAATTCTGGCAGGCATCCAGGCCAGTGAGGTGACAATGAAGGGCGTCGACTCCGCCGAGGCAAACACAATCCATTTTGACAGCTCGGATCAGACCAAAAACGATGAAAACAGCTCCGTCAAAGGATATGATAAAGCGGAAAGCAAATACATTGAAAAAACAGCATCTCTTGATTTCTCCAAAGTCCGGTTCCCAGAACCGGGAATCTACAGATATATCATTACCGAATCCGGTACAAACCGTTCCGTAGAAAATGATCCGGATACAACCCGTGTCCTGGATGTATATGTATACGACGCGACAGGCGCGGATGGCGTAAAAAAACTGAAAATCGAAGGTTACGTGCTGCATTCTTCAGACAACGATGAGCCGGAGATTGCCATGGGCAGCGAAAACGGATCAACAGGAAACTATGTTGATACGAAAAACCAGGGGTTTACGAATGAGTATCAGACAGTGGATCTCACATTCCGAAAGGAAGTGTCCGGAAATCAGGCGTCCAAAGACAAATACTTCAAGTTTACGGTGGCGCTGACGAAAGGAATTGCAAATGATATTGTGAAGGTTGATATAACGGGCGCGGATGGCGAGATTCCGTCCAATGCGGCTACACAGGATGAATATGAAGGGAAGACGAATCCGGCGGAGCTGACGTTTGACGCATCGGGAAATATAACGCAGGATTTCTATCTTCAGCATGGACAGCAGATTGTGATCCGGGGGCTTCCGGCGGACGTCGCCTATAATATTACGGAGGCGGCGGAGGATTACAAGTCAACGGCGGCCGGTGTGCAGGAGTACAAAAATCCGGTAAACGGGACGACCGCGAAGACAGATATCCAGACTTCTTACCTCAATATCAGAGAAGGCGTGATCCCGACAGGCGTCGCGACAGCCGTCGCGCCGTTTGCGGTTCTCACTGCCGCGGCAGGCGCGGGAATCCTGATCGTTTCCAGGAAGAAGCGCGCCCGCTAAGCAGCAAAGCAATCCGGAACGGAGTGGAGATGCGCACGAATTTGAAGCGGAAAAATGCCGCTTGAGCGGCACAAATACGGAAGAAAATGGAGATGATTATCCGAATTCCGTGTTGTGATGCCGGAAACGGAGCTCCTCTTTGTTTCCGGCATTATTTCCATATGCGCAGGCCCGCATATGGAAATCAGCTGCCATCGCAGCACGCAGGTCACACACAGCGGGCAGGAGGAAAAACCGCCCTGCCCGATCTCTGCATTGGAAGGAGGTCTACATGAAAAAGATGATGATAATAGCGCTGGCACTCGCATTTTCCGGTCTTGGTACAGAAGCCGTGCATGCGGCCGTCTCTGTCAGGGTGCCTGTTCTGTGCAAGGCCGACAAAGCGGATGATGTGTACATAGCAAAGATGGAGGCGCTGGACGATACGCTTCTGGAGACGATCCGGGAAGGACTGCTTTATCTTAAAGATACGCAGAGCGGGGATTTTGTCATGGAATTTACGGAACCTGGAAATTACCACTACAGAGTTCTGCAGGACGGGGAGGAATCCAGCGGCAATAATTTTGACAGCACAGTATATGCTGTGGATGTTTATGTTTCAAGAAACGAGGATGGCATGCTTATCGCGGAGCCGGTTGTATATGAGATAAACGGAGATAAAAAGGAGACGGCGATACGGTTTTTGAATATGCCAAGAGAATATTACGAAAGAGAAACAGAGTCGGAGACGCAGGAGCCGGAAACCGAAGCGCCGGGAGAAAAGGAAGGGGCCAAAACTCCCCCGGCTGCGGGGAGCGGACGAAGAGGGTCGGCGTCAGGTTCCGGCGGGACCAGTGTCAGAACTCTGGACAGTACGCCGACGGCATTGTTTGAACTCTTGTTTATATTTTCAGGCGCTGCGGCAGCAGCGGTTTTTCACAGCCTGATGAAACGTCTCAGGAAAGGAAGGTGCGGACAGTGAAGCAGAGAAATGTGAAGAGAGCGGCAGCGGCAATTTTGGCGGCTGTGCTTGCCGCAGGTTCTATGGCACAGCCTGTCCGGTATCTGTTCGCGGAGAGCCAGGAGATATTGGAAACAGAGACGGCGGCAGAGACAAAAGAGACAAAAGAGACAAAAGAGACAAAAGAGACAAAAGAGACAGGGGCGCCATCTGAAGAACCTGCAAAACCGCATCCTGATCCGGAGACGGAAGGAATTGTGATAGTTGAAACGGAAATGGTCACGGAATCAGCAAATAAGCCGGCGGCAGCGGAAACAGAAACAGCGGCGAAAACGGAAACGGCAGCGGAAACGGAAACAGCAGCGGAAACAGAAGCAGCAGCGGAAACGGAAACGGCGGCGGAAACAGAAACGGCGGCAGAAACAGAAACGGCAGTGGAAACGGAAACGGCGGCGGAAGCAGAAACAGCAGTGGAAACGGAAACGGCGGCAGAAACAGAAATGGCGGCAGAAACAGAGACAGAAACCGAAACAGAGCGGGGTTTGATGACGGAGACAGATACGGAACCGGAAAGCTTTCCGGAAACCGAAGATCCCGAAACTGCCCCGGAAAAGACAGAAGAGCTGTATGCGATTTTTTATGAAAACGGGGATCTGGTTTTCCAAAGAGGCAATGAGCCGGATCCGAAAAAAGGTCCGGTGGCAGGAAAATGGACCGGATTTGAGCATATGGAAGAAGCGTCAAAAGAATCGGACTGGCCCTGGGATGATTTCCGGAGCAGCATCCGCACGGATGTGTACCGTCCTCTGACGGCGGCTCATATGTTCGGCGGCTGCGGCAGTCTGGTGTCCTTTGACAGGACAAACCTTGATATGTCCGCTGCGTCGGACGCAGAATACATGTTTTATAAATGCTCCTCTCTGACATCGCTCGACCTGAACGGCTGGGATATGTCGTCCGCGTCCAGCATGTCCGGAATGTTCAAAGGCTGCGAAAATCTGGCTTTCCTTGATACAGGGAACTGGGATACGTCCCTGGCGGAGGATATGAGCGGTATGTTCAGCGGCTGCGGCAGCCTTTTAGGCCTTGATATGAGAAGCTGGGATATGAGCCGGGTAAAATGGAGCCGGTATATGTTCAGAGACTGCCGTCTTTATAAACTGACGCTTGGACCTTTGTGCAGACTGTCAGCGGATATGCTTGAAGACGGCGTCTGGATCAGAGGCTTTTCCAGAGAATCCTATGATTCGGTGTCGCTTGAAGAAAACTATGACGGTGCGCGGATGGCTGATACGTATTACAGGCAGTTTGCGGTGACGTTTGACGGGAACGGCGGCGAACCGGATACAGAGTTCGTCCCGGCGCACATGGATGAAATACTGGAGCGGCTTCCGTCCGCATCGTGCAGGGGCTATGTTTTTGCCGGATGGTATACAAAGAAAAACGGCGGAGAACGGATGGATTCCGGTACTCCTGTTGCAAGCGAGGTGTATTATGCGCACTGGAATCCGTGCAGCTACACGCTGGTGCTGCGCGCGTCCGACGGCGGGGATGAGGAAATCCGCGTTGATCTTGCGTATGATAAGCCTTATACGCTTCCGGATGAGTTGTTTACAGACGAAAACCAGGAGCTTACAGGCTGGAATTCACAAAAAAACGGGAAAGGACTGTCCTACAGCCCCGGGGAAAAAGTCAGCATGCTTACGGATGAAGACGGAGGCCGGGCGGTTCTGTACGCGCAGCTGGCCATGACGCAGGAGAAAATCAAGGTGATCTTTGACGTGCAGGGAGGCGAGGAGATTTCTCCTCTGGAGATCGAGCCGGGCGCCAATTATGGAAAGCTTGCGGCGGGCAGGATCCCTCTGCGCGACGCGTATACGTTCATCGCGTGGCATACGGGTTCGCCGGACGGACCGGTTGTGACGGAATCAGACTGCGCGGGTCAGGAGGACATCACTCTCGTTGCGGAGTGGAAGCACAGTCCGGTCATTACGTTTGACGCAAACGGAGGCGGTCCGCGGGGATCGCAGAAGCAGGTGAGGTATGGCGGAAAAGTCGGCGCGCTGCCGGAATATCCGGCATACAGCGGCCGGTACAGATCTCTGATCGGGTGGTTTACAGCAGCCTCCGGAGGAGAAGAAGTGCAGACAAGCTGGATTGTCTATGATGATGTCACTTATTATGCCCATTGGGGCTGGTGCCCTTATTTTAAGGCGAACGGAGGCGCCTTTGTCAGCCTTCCGGAATATCCTCTTCGGGAATCGGATAAATATCAGGTCAGCGAACTGCCTGAGGTCAGGCGTGACGGATATACGTTTGCGGGATGGTTTCTTGACGACGGGATTACGGAAGTCAGGGCGGGAGATATACTGGATCTGTCCGAAGGCATAGTGGTCGCGGCTCGCTGGGAACGGAACGATACGGTGATGCTCACGCTGGATCCGTCGCCGTGGAACAGCGAGTTCTCTGTAAGAGGAAGCCGGACGTATGAGGTTTATAAAGGACAGCCTGTCGGAATTCTGAGTGATCCTTCGTACAAACCGGACGGTGGAAACAATAAAGCCAGGGAATTTCTGGGCTGGTTCGATGAAGGAGGGACGCAGTGGACGAAGGATACCGTGATCACGGAAGACACAGTGCTTCATGGAAAATGGTCCGGACCTGTCGTGCAGCTTACATTTGACGCTGACGGAGGAACAGGACTTTCCTTTGGCTCTCTGCTGGTATCGGAAGGATCCACGGTAAACGCGCTTCCGGGAGCGAGGATGGACAACTATATTCTTGAAGGCTGGTATACCAAAAGAGGCGGGGAAGGGACAAAACTGACGGAGGATACGGTCATCACGGAAGCGGCCGTGTATTATGCGCACTGGGTTCCGCTTTTCCTGAATGCCAGCGACGGGACAGCATTCTATGTCTATGGGGCGGAATGGGGAAATGCGTCAAATGAAAACGCAGATGTCGTTGGCGACAACCTGGTTGTGCATCCCACCGACCGCAGGAATCAGACCGCTCAGCTTCATGTCCGGTTTGAAGTAAATAATATGATCGGGGACTTTGTTCTTCCTGCGGAGACTGTGAAGATCCGGATCCCGAAATACGTCTGGAAGGACTGGGACGGCAATGATGTCGGGGAGGACAATCTGAGCATCAATCTTCCCAGATATCCGGAGGAACGGGCCGGCATGTTCTTTTCCTACAAGGATGAAGGAGACAGCTACCTGCTTGTCAACAATCAGCCTCTTTACGGCGGAGCCGGCATGGATGTGGTTGTTTCCTACTCGGTCGATCCATGGAAAGTGCCGGGCGGTGCGAGAGATGTAAACGGGCGGTATCTGGATGAGTTTAAATATTATAAAGGAAAAATACAGGTAGATTTTTGCGTGGATGCGGAGCAGGACGAGATCCTGGAGACAAACGAGAGCAAGGAGCTGTCTCTGGAGATGCATACCCGTATCAAAAATTCTGTCGAAAAAAAGAATCAGGAAATTTTTTACGACTGGCAGAGCAAATGGGGAGAAGAACCGCCGGATGCGGACGATTATTTTTATGTCAGCTGGGAATTAAACAGTCACTTCGGAACCAATACAAACCAGCCGGGGATATACGAATGGACGGAAGACGGCACGCTGCATGACGGGACAGTGGTTTATCTAAGTCCGGTTTCAGGAGATATAAACAGCAGCGGAACGACCAGCACGGTGGTTACGCGGCATCCGGCAGAGCTGCTGCGGGATGCCCCGGCGAGCGGACTGAAGCTGCATAATGAAGCGATCTGTAAAATTACCTGGAAATCGGGATATGAAACATATTCGACAGCGTCGGCAAATGTGACAATTTACAGGGACGAATATCCGATCGGGGAGTTTGACAAGACCAGGAGCCCGTACGGTCCGGGGTATGAGAACCAGAAGCTGATATCCGGAGGCCAGGAAAAGCTGGTGGAAGACGGGGAAGATGTCGGCATGCGGTGGGTGATCAGTTATGAGGGAGGCGCCAGGGAAAGACCGGTCTGGGACGAGGAGACCGGGACATATAAGGCTGCCAGAAGAACCATCGTGATCCGTGACGGTCTGTCAGAGGATGTGCTGTATTCCTCCGGAAGATCCTCTGCAAAATATGTCTGGGAACCTGCGACAGGCAATGTAGCGCTCTCGGACAACGATTATTCCTTCACTACGCTGAGCGTGTGGGCGGGTGAGTACGATGCAGAATGCAGGAACGGATTGTGGACGGAGGAAAAAAGGCACGGGAATCTGGACGATGTGGAAGGGATTGATATCTATATCCGGTACAGAGGATCGGATGAACTGACTTTCTGGACGAGAATCCCAGGATCAAAGCTGTCAGGAGCAGTAGAATGCGTATTTCCGGAAGGGGTCGTGGGATTTGAGGCCAGGCATGAAACTTCCTTCTATTCAACGGCGGTTACGATGTACCTGAACGCGAAGGTGCACCCGACGCAGGAGATGAAAGACCTGGTGTCTTCAGATATGGAGTGCGGAGCCACATCTCTGATCAAGAACAGAGCGTTCTGCGATGTCTGGGAGGCGGAGGAGGGCGGAAAAACCAAATATTTTTCCGCTACGAATTATACAGGCGGAAACAATCCGGCCAGCAAGGAAATCTGGGAGCTTAACATGAGCGAGACAAAACAGTTCGCGTTCAAGGAGTCGATCATGTACGGGAAAGTGCTGGTAGACGTGGACCGCGGCGTACAGGACTGCCCGATGTATATCTCCGGATGGAACTACAATTCAGCGGGAAAAGAAAAACAGCTCCACAGGGGGATCCTGTACGACTTGCTGCCGGAGGGGACGACTGTGGATGTCTCGACCTTGTTCGGTTTTGTCGTTGAAGGAAATTCCCGGCCGACAACATATGTCGGGCATAAGGTTGACAATTATAACTCCTATAAAAATAAGGACGATAAATTGAGCACGGCGAATTATGATGTCCGTTTTTCTGAGGACTGGGAAGGGTCCGGCAGGACAATGATGGTGATTTCCTTCACGCTGCCGGATAAGCCGGAGATCACGGGAGTTGAGTTCTTTTATCTGCTGCATAACACCTATGAAAATATTCTGCAGAACGGAACAACGATGGAAAATGATCTCGCGTTTGTGAATACATCTTCCGAGCGGGTACGTCCGTCCAAATTGAATGATTCCCAGTCGGTAATCGAGGAATCCAGGTATTATGACAGTCTGCAGAAAAAATACGAAGGATTTATCTCGTACGCAGAGGATTCTGTGGATTATATTCCGGTCAACGCGTATTCCTGGGGCTTTAAGAAGAGCATAAAGGCAGAATCTGATTATCGTTCCGCGGAAAAGGTATTTCCGGGGACGTCCTACACCTATATGCTGTCCTACAGTCAGTCCGAATATGCAAAGAGCTCAGGGATCATATTTTTTGATCTTCTGGAGGAAGGTTCCTTTATACAGGAGGATGACAGCGGGCAGCAGGAAATAAAATCCCAGTGGCATGGGACATTCGAGGGAGCCGATGTGCGGGAGGCCTCCAGGAAG
>CANQEC010000082.1 GCA_947594335.1 uncultured Lachnospiraceae bacterium | reverse complement strand
CCACCGACGTGGGTGACGTGAGCTGGCTTGCGCCGACCGGGCAGATTCATGTGGCGTCGTGGCCGAACGGCTGTCCCGGACACAGCTGGCAGAATGTCTCCTGCGGCCGGACGGAGATCGGACATAAAGCAGCCCTGTGCGCCGGCAAGGTGCTGGCTGCGTCGGCAATCGATCTTCTGATGAAGCCTGAAATTTTAAAGGAAGCGCGGGAGGAATTTGAAAAAAGGACGGCGCAGGGCTATGTCTGTCCGATTCCAAAGGACGCGAAACCTGTGATCCCGGACTGAGCGGCGGTTTGGGACCGAAATTTTCATCTGAAGCTTTCATCTGAAGCGGATGTGACCGAAGCCTTTTGAATTTTGCCGGATTACATTCGCGTGAATCGAGCAGGAGGCGGTTTTTCCTCCTGCTCGTCTGCGCTATCCAGGTGCTGCGTCAGCAGCTGGTTTTTATGCCTGGGCCTGCGTATGAGTTTCAGGGCGGATCCTTTGGAGTTTTTGTGTTCAGCAGTGATCCGCGCACAATGGCGTCGTTTCCGAATTTTTGGCGTATCTGATCGACGGCCTTGCTGAGGCGTTTCTGGCGGCTTGAAATTTCCGCGTTCTGAACGGCGCCGAAGGCGGTCTGGCGCCGGTTATCCGGCTGTTTCTGCCTTTTTGCCGATGAGCGGGCAGGAGACTGCCCGGCGCTGGCTGCGTTTTTGGTTTCCCGTATCCGGGTAGAATTTTCCGGGCTGCCCGGCGCCCCGGGCTTTGAGGGATCATGACGCGTGTTTTGCGCAGTTTCCCCGGCGGAGGCGGTTTCTTCTTTTGGGGAGATCGAAACTCCGACTCCGAAATCGAACAGGGAAAGCTGTACCGGGGTGTCCTCGGGCATCAGCTTTGTTGTGCGTATTCCGAGCAGACGGACAGGAGAGCCGTTCCACAGCTCGTCAAAGAGCTGGCAGGAATACTGATAGAGTGTGTCGGTCGTATTAACCGGCGTCAGCGGCTGCATCTGTCTGGAGCAGGACTGAAACGTGCTGTATTTGATCTCAACGGTAACGGTTCCGGCGATCTGCTTTGCCTTCCGAAGCCGGCGCGACACCTTCTCCGCCAGCTTCAGGAGTATTTTCCGGGCATCTTCGGCGCGGGTGATATCCTCGGAGAGCGTGGTGGAATTGCCGACCCCTTTCAGCTCGTGTTCCTTTGAATCAACGAAGGAGCGGTCAATCCCGTTCGCGTGTTCCCACATGTCGATGCCATGGCTCTTAAAATGCAGTTTCAGAAACGCGGGATCCGCGTGGGCAAGATCTCCGATTGTGCGGATGCCGAGTCCGGCCAGCCGTTCCGCGCTTGAATGGCCGACCATAAAGAGTTCCCCGACAGGAAGCGGCCACATTTTGACCGGAATCTCATCGGGAAAAAGTGTGTGTATGCGGTCCGGTTTCTCAAAATCGCTTGCCATCTTTGCGAGAAGTTTATTCGGCGCGATCCCGATGTTGACGGTAAACCCCAGTTCGCAGCGTATTCTGGAGGCGATCTCTTTGGCGGCTGACAGGGCCGAAGGGAACCGGTGCGCGATCGGTGTGAAATCGAGGTAGCATTCATCGATGGACACCTGCTGGATATCGGGTGTGTAAGTGTGAAGCAGAGACATTAGTTCCCTGCTTCTTCTTTTGTAAAGTTCGTGGTCGGGCGGCTCCATGTGCAGATTCGGGCACTTGCGGAAGGCGGAAGCCACAGGCTCCGCTGTCCGGATGCCGAATTTTTTTGCGGGAATCGATTTTGCGAGGACGATCCCGTGCCGGCTCTTCTCATCTCCCCCGATGATCGAGGGAATCGTGCGCAGATCAGGAGAAGAAGGGTCTTCCTTCAGCTTTTCGATCGCGGTCCAGCTTAAAAACGCGGAATTTACATCAATATGAAATATGGTCGGCAAGAGATCACCTTCTTTTCGCTGGCAGAACAGCCTGATTTTTGTGGGAGGAGAATTCCGGATACGGAGACTTCCTTTTGTGTATCATAGCATAAGATCCGCCGCGGCGCAAACAGAGGTTCTGTGCCGCGGGATAACGGTGTGTGAACCGGAAAAGCATAATATGAAAAAAACGCAGAAATTTTATGGAAAACCGTGGAAAGCTGGTATATAATACGGAAAGACTGTGTTTTTGCGGCGGCGCAAAATGGCTGCCGGCATGAGGAAGGACCGGTTATCAAAAGGAGATACTGCCGTATTTTGTGAGATTACCGAACGCGGATAAAAACATGACCAGGGAGGAACGCATATGTTATTGATAGAATACCCGAAATGCTCAACCTGCAGAAAGGCGAAGAAATGGCTGGACGATCACGGCGTCGCTTATACGGACCGCCATATAAAAGAGGAAAATCCGACTGCGGAGGAGCTGCAGCTCTGGCATCAGAAAAGCGGACTTCCTCTGAAACGCTTTTTTAACACAAGCGGGATTCAGTACCGCGAACTGGGATTGAAGGAGAAACTTCCGACGATGAGCGAGCAGGAGCAGACCGCGCTTCTTGCCACGGACGGGATGCTTGTAAAGAGGCCGCTGGTCGTGGGGGAGGATTTTGTGCTGGTCGGATTTAAGGAAAGCGAATGGGAAGAAAAGCTGGCCGCCAGGTGAGCCTGGAAGAAAAATCAGTAAATCAGAAAGGACGGGAGCCAGCATGAGCGACGGAAGTCAGAACACATTTGAGCGGATTTATGAGATTGTCCGCCAGATCCCGTACGGACAGGTGGCGACTTACGGGCAGATCGCGCTTCTTGCGGGGAACCGCAGGCTGTCGCGTGTGGTCGGCTATGCGCTGCATGTGAACCCGGATCCGGAGCACATTCCCTGCCACCGTGTGGTCAACCGGTTCGGAGAGGTTTCAAAGGCGTTTGTGTTCGGCGGGGAGAACCAGCAGGTGACGCTGCTTGAGGCGGAGGGAGTCAGGTTTGTTGACGGACGGGTGGATATGGAAAAATACCAGTGGAAGAGAAGCCTGTTTTGAAATACGGCTGTACCCGATTATAAACGCAGTGTGGTATGTGCACAGACTGGAACAATCAGGAGGAGAGTATGGAAAAGAAGATGACGGTTGTGGTTTTGTTTGGAGGACAATCCTCGGAGCATGAGGTGTCCTGCGTGTCTGTTCAGACGGTGGTGCGCGCGATGGATCCGGCAAAGTATGAGCCGGTGCTGGTCGGCATCACGAAGGAGGGGCGCTGGCTGTATGTAAAGGATCCCGGGGAAATTGAGGCAGGGAAATGGCAGGAGAGCACGGTGCAGGCCGTGATTTCTCCGGACGCGACAGAGAAGAGCCTGCTTCTGATCGAAGGAGAGAAAATACGTAAGAGGCGCATTGACGTGGTTTTTCCTGTGCTCCACGGAAAATTCGGGGAGGACGGCACGATCCAGGGGCTGTTTGAGCTGGCGCAGATCCCCTATGTCGGCTGCGGAGTTCTTTCCTCTGCCGTATCGATGGACAAAGCGTTCACGAAGATCATCGTGAGTCAGCTCGGCATCCGGCAGGCGGACTATGTGCTGATCCGCCAGCACGATCTGACGTCAATGGAAGACTGCGTAAAGAGAGTCGAGGAAAAGCTTTCCTATCCGGTGTTCGTAAAGCCGTCGAAGGCAGGATCCTCCTGCGGCGTGAGCAAGGCGGGCAGCGCGAAGGAGCTTGAGGCTGCGCTGCTTGAGGCGGTTAAAATTGACAGCAAGATACTGGTTGAGCAGACGATCACAGGAAGAGAGATTGAGTGCGCCGTGCTGGGCGCGGAGGAACCGGAAGCTTCTGATGTCGGCGAGGTGCTTGCGGCGGAGGAGTTTTACAGCTATGACGCGAAATACAATAATCCCGAATCACAGACTGATCTTCATCCGGTCTTTCTGGACGGGAAGATGGAGGAAATCCGGGAGAAAGCGGTTGAGATATTCCGCGCGGTGGACGGGTTCGGCCTTGCCAGAGTCGATTTCTTCCTTGAAAACGGGACGAATGAAGTCGTGTTTAACGAGATCAATACGATGCCCGGTTTTACCTCGATCAGTATGTACCCGATGCTCTGGGAGGAGAAAGGGATTTCGAAAGGGGAGCTTGTCGATAAACTGATTACGCTGGCGTTTGAGCGCAGATGACCGCGCGGCGCTTAAGAACAGGCAAAAACCGTGCGCAGACAAGGATATAAGTAAAGATACAATATTTCATTTTGGAGATTTTTGGAGATGATTCATACATGGAACGTGATTTTTCACGGGGAAGTATAGGAAAACATATTCTGATGCAGGCTGTGCCGCTGATCGTGGCTCAGCTGATTCAGCTGCTTTACAACATTGTTGACCGTATCTATATCGGCCATCTGCCTGGGGAGAACGGAATGGCTTTGACGGGAATCGGACTTGCGTTTCCGGTGGTCGCCCTGATCACCGCGTTCACAAATCTTTACGGCTCGGGCGGTCCTCCTCTGTGCTCGATCGCGCGGGGAGCCGGGCGGATTGAGCGTGCGGAAAAAATCATGGGAAATTCTGCGGTCATGCTGTTTTTCACCTCGTTGGTGATCATGGCGGTCAGCTATATTTTCAGGAAGCCGATTCTCTACGCGTTCGGAGCCAGCGACACGACGTGGCCTTACGCGGATACGTACCTTACGATCTATCTGGCGGGCACGGTGTTCTGTATGATGGGAACCGGGATGAACGGATTTATCACCTCACAGGGTTTTCCGGGGATCGCGATGGGGACGACCGTGGTCGGGGCGGTCATCAATCTTATACTTGATCCGGTGTTTATCTTTGGCTTTGGCATGGGAATTGAGGGAGCCGCGATCGCGACGGTGATCGCGCAGATGGTCTCAGGGCTCTGGGTCATGCGGTTTCTGACCGGGAAGAGGGCGATCCTGAAGCTCAGAAAAAAATATTTTATTCCGGATTTCCGGCTGGTCGGTGAGATCGTATCGCTGGGATTTTCCGGCTTTATTATGTCGGCCACGAACTGCGTGTCCCAGGTGGCCTGCAACGCCATGCTGCGCGAGTACGGCGGCGACCTGTATATCGGCATTATGACGATCCTGAATTCCGTCCGGGAGATCCTCAGCCTTCCGGTCATGGGCGTGACAAACGGCGCGCAGCCGGTCCTCGGCTTCAACTACGGCGCCAGAGAGTATGACAGAGTGCGGCGCGGCGTGCTGTTCATGACGGCGGCCGGGAGTATCTACACGGTAGCCGCCTGGTTTTTGCTCATTCTCTTCCCGAAGCCGTTCCTTATGCTGTTCACCGGAAGCGGGGAGATGATCACGGAGGGTGTGACGGCGATCCACATCTATTTTGCCGGTTTTGTCTTCATGCTGTTCCAGTTCTCCGGACAGTCTACCTTTGTGGCGCTTGGCAAGGCGAAGCAGGCGGTGTTCTTCTCGCTGTTCCGCAAGGTCGTGATCGTGCTGCCGCTGACGATCTGGCTGCCGCGCGTGATCGCACCCGCGGTCAACGGCGTCTATATGGCGGAGCCGATCTCGAATGTCATCGGAGGATGCGCGTGCTTTCTGACGATGTACTTTACCGTGTACCGGAGGATGGAGAAAGAGCACGCGGGAGGGTAAGTGACAGATATAATAAAATAACGGTGTTTTATCAGATGTTTGCGTATCCTGGGTATCGTTGGGGTACGCATTATTTTATTGACTGTGTTGTCCGATTTTAAAGTCAGGTCTGACGCTTCATTTGATTTTCAAGAATAAATATACGATAGATTGACAAATTTCGCAGATACAGGTATTCTGGTAAAAAGAATAATTATGTGAAATTATAAAAATAACTGACAAAAAGCGATGGAGCTGAATCACAGGGGATACCTTCTCTGAGGCTTACGGCGCATAAATCTGGATCGAACGAGGTGAAATTGAGGCCAGATGCTCCATTGCTTATGTGGAGAATGGACTTTTGTTTTCTTCAAGGAGAAGATAAGATATACTGCGGCATGGAAACCAGAAGGTAAAGACGTGCCGTAATATAAGTACAGAAAGCGGGAGAAGAATGACAGAATCAGTTGAAAATATCGACGGCATTATACCAGAACCAACCAGCGTCATGACCGGCGATCGGAATCCGGGCCGTTTTCTGTATTACCAGCTGAAAATGAGCATGCGCCAGGCAAAGCGGATCGACATCATTGTTTCCTTCCTGATGGAATCCGGGGTCAGACTGCTTCTGAATGACCTGAAAGCGGCGATAGACCGCAGCGTACAGATACGAATTCTGACGGGAAATTATCTGGGGATCACACAGCCGTCAGCGCTTTATCTGATCAAAAAAGAACTGGGTAATTCCGTGGATCTGCGGTTCTATAATGACCGTGGAAGGTCATTTCATCCGAAATCTTATTTATTTCACTATGACGATTGGAGCGAGATTTACATTGGCTCATCGAATATATCAAGAAGCGCGCTGACTTTCGGGATTGAATGGAACTACAGATTCAGCAGCTCTTCAGATGGGGAAAGTTTCCGGCAGTTCTATCGTACGTTTGAGGATTTGTTTTATCATCATTCGATTGTGATTGATGAGGAAGAACTGAAGCGGTATTCCAAAAACTGGCACAGGCCCTCGGTCTCAAAAGATCTGGCCCGATATGACAGTCAGGATGAGCAGGATTCCAAAGTTGAAACATTGTTCCAGCCAAGAGGAGCGCAGATCGAGGCATTGTATGCGTTGGAAAACAGCCGTGCGGAAGGAGCGGCAAGAGGACTGGTTCAGGCGGCAACCGGCGTGGGGAAGACGTATCTGGCGGCGTTTGACTCAAAAAATTATAAAAGCGTGCTGTTTGTCGCACACAGGGAAGAGATACTGCAGCAGGCAGCGGAATCTTTCAGGAATGTCCGGCAGTCAGATGACTACGGATTTTTTAACAGAAAAAGGAAAGATACCGATAAATCTGTGATATTTGCTTCCGTGCAGTCGCTAGGACAGGAAAAATATCTGACAGAACAGTATTTTTCCCCTGAATATTTCGAATACATTGTGGTAGATGAATTTCATCACGCAGTAAACGAACAGTACCGGAGAATCGTGGAATATTTTCGGCCCAGATTTCTGCTGGGACTGACAGCAACGCCGGAGCGGCTGGATGGCAGGAATATTTATGAAATCTGTGATTATAACGTTCCCTATGAGATCTCATTAAAAGAAGCGATCGATAAAGGGCTGCTCGTTCCATTTCACTATTATGGAATCTATGACGAGACGGATTATACAGGGATTCGGAAAACGGGAGGCCGTTATGACGAGAAGCAGCTCACAAATCTGTATACCAGGGGGCAGTACAGCAAGAGCCGCTTTGATATGATTTACAAATATTATCGGAAATACCGCTCCAGGAGAGCATTGGGATTCTGCTGTTCGAGGGAACACGCGGAGCGTATGGCAGAAGAATTCTGCCGGAGGGAAATCCCTTCTGTGGCAGTATACAGCAACGCAGACGGAGAATATTCAGAAAACCGGGAACAGGCAGTTAGAAAACTGAAAAATCAGGAAATCCGCGTGATCTTTTCTGTGGATATGTTCAATGAAGGGCTGGATATCGCTTCATTGGATATGGTGATGTTCCTGCGGCCGACCGAATCGCCGGTCGTATTCCTGCAGCAGCTGGGGCGCGGACTCCGTACATACAGAGGGAAAGAATATCTGAACGTGCTTGACTTCATCGGCAACTATGAGAAAGCCGGAAAAGCTCCGTTTCTTCTGAGCGGCGGTAAAAGTCTGCCTGAAAAGGCCACATACGACATAAGAGATATAGAGTATCCGGACGACTGCCTTGTGGATTTTGACATGCGTCTGGTTGACCTGTTCCAGAAGATGGAGAGGAATTCCCTGACTATCCGGGAGAAAATCCGCCGGGAATATTTCAGCGTGAAAGAGCAGTTAAACGGAAAAGTTCCCAGCAGGATAGAACTGTTTACTTACATGGACGATAATGTCTATGAGTACTGCATGAACCACTCAAAAGAAAATCCGTTCCGCAGATATCTGGAATTCCTTGCGGAGCTGGGCGAATTATCAGAGGACGAAGAGGATTTGTACGCAGGACAGGGGAGAGAATTTTTGTCGCTGATCGAAACCACAAATATGCAGAAAGTTTATAAGATGCCGATTCTCTACAGTTTCTATAATCATGGAAATGTCCGTCTGGCCGTGACAGACGGGCAGGTACTGGAGAGCTGGAAAGAATTCTTTGACAGAGGGACGAACTGGAAAGATTTCGCTCCGGGGATGACGCTGGAGCAGTACCGGAAAATGACGGATAAAGAACACCTGACAAAAGCAAAAAACATGCCGATTCATTTCTTGAAGGAATCCGGGAAAGGGTACTTTGTGGAGAGGGAGGGGTATGCGCTGGCGATCAGGGAAGAGATGGGGGAAGTGATTCGGAAAGAGGCTTTCAGGAGGCATATGGGGGATATATTGGAGTATAGAGTTATGGAGTATTACCGAAGGAGGTATGAAAAATAAAGAATTAGTCAGAACGAAAATATAAAATAGGGCATAAAATTTTCAGAATATTAAAGAATTCTTGAGAGTTAAAAGTTTGCACTATTAAGAAGCCAGTAAATCTTCACAGACTTCTGACCTGTCCTTCTGCGGTTCCTGAATTATCCGTGTTATGCATAATTCCGCCTGCTCAAGAGGGGACGGCTCATCCTTCTTCTGATAATGAGTCAGTTTCGGCATGTGTTTTGTCCAGAAGTGGTAATAGAACGCCCACCCTTACCTGTTGTTTCAGTTTCTGGAACGTACATTCAATCCGAAAATGGTAACTGGTACAGACGGATGATGGATACCGACTTCAGTGTCAGGCTGGTACTAGCCAGTATTGTCTGGGAACCATTGATCTCTGCCAGCACGAACCGCAGCTCCTGGTACAGCTTCTGTCCCCACAGCAGATCCACACTGTAGTAACGGACGTGTTCCTTTTTTCCATAAAGCTCCATGTCTGTTTCCTGAAACTGTCCCGCATGGGAGACAAACAGATCTCTCAGGCGGACGGATGCTCTTTTTTGGGAGGACGCCCCCTTCCAGGCCTACGGGGGACCGGCTTTTCATAAGCCGTGCAGGATCTTTTCGCCTTTGTGACGATCTCCATACGCACCTGTCCGTCTTTATTGAGGGATTTCAGTGTTTCCGGTGCCGGGATAGTCAGGAAGTACCGGTCCAGGAGGATGGAATCCCCTAGGACGGAGGCGACACGGTAAGAACCCTGAACCGTCTGTATTATATGAGGGACAGAGGAAACGGATGCCCCTTTCCAGCCCGCCGAATATATGCCAAATGTATAAGCAGACTTTGCGGAGTTTTTGGGTTCTTGGAACAGCCTCTTTACTGCAGGAATGCGGCGTCCCTCCTTGGAC
>CANQEC010000081.1 GCA_947594335.1 uncultured Lachnospiraceae bacterium | reverse complement strand
ACTTAAAATCCCTCGAGGGCAACTTCGTACCGGTTCGAGTCCGGTCGCCGGCAGATTACCTTATAAATACGGCATTTTTGACAAGTGTTGTGTTTATAAGGCCTTTTTATTTCTCGCGGGATTTTTCCGCAAAACAGCGGGGATCCCTTCAGGCTGCAGGCAGAAGGATGCTGCGTGCCTTTTTGGATTTTCCGCAAAACAGCGGGAGTCCCTTCAGGCTGCAGGCGACGGGATGCAGCGCATACGTCTGAAATTATGTTATGCTCTGTTGTTTATCAAAATACCAGATTCGAGAATCCCCCGAAGGACTTCTTTGGTTTCCTTTCGGATGCTTTCAATGGAGCATCCCGAGGCTCTGCTCTCATTTACAAACCCGCAGAGCCCGTAACAGAGAAACCCTGTGATCTTGCGGGGAGAGTATTTCGGTTTTATTGATTTGCTGACTTTTTCTGTCAGAGACTCCACGATTGACATGACATAATTATAAAAGGAAAAGGAAAGGTAAGGATTTTTGTCCGGCAGCGTGTGACGGAAAAATTCGTAGTTGCTATAGTAGATTGTAAGTACGCAGTCAAGCAGATTGCAATAGGTTACGATCGGGTCAGATTCCGAGTTGTTTGATCCCTGCAGGCGGGAAAATTCTATCCGGCCTTTTTCCTGCATGTCGCTGAAAATATCCTCAGCGAGGTCGTATTTATCGTTATAATGTGTATAAAAAGTAACGCGGCTGATTCCGGCTATTTCGCAGAGCTGTTTGATTGATATCTGCTCAAATGGAGAATCGGCCAGCATTTTTATCATGGTCTGTTTCAGGACGCGTTTGGTGCGGGTGATTCTTTTGTCTTCCATGGTCGTCGGCCCCTTTCAAAATGAAACTCAATACGCAAATAAGATAACATTTTTGAATTAATGTATAGATAATTGACAAAACAGGTGTTTTGTCATTGCATTGCAGGTGTTTTTTTTCTATAATTGCAGATATCTTAACACTTGTTAAAATAGTAGTCAATAACAGAAAATGGAGAAGAATGTATGTCTGATGTAATAATCGTGACAGACAGCAACAGCGGGGTTTCCCGTAAAGAGGCTGAAAAACTTGGCATAGGCGTGGTTCCCATGCCTTTTCTTGTGAACGGAAAAACTTATTATGAAGGAGTAGATCTGAATCAGGAACAGTTTTTCCATTTTTTGGAAGAAGAAGCGGATGTGTCAACATCACAGCCTTCCCCTGGGGCGGTTACCGATCTGTGGGAGGAATATCTGAAAGAGTATGATGAGATTGTGTATCTTCCTATGTCGAGCAGCCTGAGCAATTCCTGCATGACGGCCCAGATGCTGGCGCGGGATTATGACGGAAAAGTGCAGGTGGTTGACAACAAAAGGATCTCTGTGCCGCAGTACCAGGCGATCCTTGACGGACTTTCCATGATCCGGCAGGGGAAAAACGCGGTTCAGATCAAGGAGGAGCTGGAGCGTACGGCCGCTGATTTCAGCGTTTATATTACGGTGGATACGCTGAAATATCTGAAGAAGGGCGGCCGCATTTCAGGAACCTCTGCTGTTCTTGGAACCATGCTTCACATCAAACCGGTGCTGAGACTGGGCTCGGACAAGCTGGAGTCGGCGGCAAAATGCAGGGGCATCAAGGCGGCAAGGCACACCATGCTGGAACTCCTTCAGAAGGATCTTGAGGGAGGTCTGCGGGAATACCTTGAACAGGGAAAGATTCAGTTTATGACAGCGTATGCCGGAGTTTCCAAAGAAACGCTGGAGGACTGGAACCGGGAAGTAAAAGAGACGTTTCACACAGATCGTATTCTGTCAGCTCCGCTGACGCTCAGCATTGCATGCCATGTGGGGCCGGGCGTTCTCGGAGTAGCGGCCACAAGAATAGCCAGCTGATTTTCCGGCAGGAGCCGGGAAGCGGATCATGCCGCGCGGGACGCGTCCCTGGAAAGCCGAAAAGGACGTAGCGGCGGCGGACGGTAAATTTTGTATCATAATTAAGGGCGGGATGTTTCCCGGGATGATCCCTGGCGGGTCATATCCGGAGGCATACCCGTCTTTTCATCTGTTTGACTCTTGCAATTTACTACCTGAATTGTTATAATTCATAACCGATAGACAAGCAGGAAGAAAAAGTTTTGCGGGCAGCTTGCCTGACTGGCAGGAAAATTGTCCCGCGCGCCGGTCTTTCTGCGGGAAGCCGGATGGAAGGACAGTCTGTGAAAAGGATTCTGAGAGAATGGGAATAGTTAAGGCAAGAAAACTGGCATTTGATTATGTAAAACTGGACGAGGAAGGCAGGGTGGAATCCCGGTCGCGCGCGGTTGATGATGTTGATCTCGATGTGCAGGCGGGGGATTTTATTGCGATTCTGGGTCACAACGGTTCCGGAAAATCGACGCTTGCAAAGCATATTAACGCGCTCCTGGTTCCCACGGAGGGAACTTTGTTTGTGGACGGGAAGGATACGCGGGATGAATCAAAGATCTGGGAGATCCGGCAGACGGCGGGCATGGTGTTTCAGAATCCGGACAATCAGATCATCGGGACGATTGTGGATGAGGATGTCGGATTCGGCCCCGAAAATATGGGAATACCCCGCGAGGAAATATGGCAGCGTGTAGAGGAAAGTCTGAAGTCGGTCGGCATGTGGGAATACCGTTCGCATTCACCGAACAAGCTCTCCGGCGGTCAGAAGCAGCGTGTGGCGATTGCGGGCGTTGTAGCCATGCGGCCGAAGTGCATCGTGCTGGATGAGCCGACGGCCATGCTGGATCCCAACGGACGCAAAGAGGTGATCCGGACAGTGCGGGAGCTGAACCGCAGAGAACATGTGACGGTGATTCTGATCACCCATTATATGGAGGAAGTGATCCAGGCGGACAAGGTGTTTGTCATGGAACAGGGAAAGATCGTAATGCAGGGGACCCCGCGGGAGGTTTTCTCGCATGTGGAAGAACTCAAGGAGCGGAGACTGGATGTCCCGCAGGTGACGCTGACGGCACATGAGCTTCAGAAGGCGGGCGTTCCGCTTCCGAATGGGATTCTGACGATTGATGAACTGGCAGAGGAGCTTCGGAAGGTGAGGAAATCATAGATGGCGATCAGGATAGAACATCTGAATTATGTATACAATGAGGGCATGGCCTTTGAGAAGCATGCGGTCCGCGATGTCAGCCTGGAGATTCCGGATGGACAGTTTATCGGGATTATCGGACATACAGGTTCCGGGAAATCGACGCTGATCCAGCATCTGAACGGGCTGATGCGGGCGACCTCCGGCACGATCTATTATAATGAGGAAAATATATATGCGAAGGATTACCGGATGAAAGATTTGAGAAGCAGAGTCGGGCTGGTTTTTCAGTATCCGGAGTATCAGCTTTTTGAGACGGATGTCTTTACGGATGTCTGCTTTGGACCGAAGAATCTGGGACTGTCCGGGGAGGAGACTGAGGCGAGGGCTTACGAGGCGCTGCGCCTTGTGGGACTGAAAGAGAAATATTACAGGAAATCGCCTTTCGAATTATCCGGCGGGCAGAAACGGCGCGCCGCGATCGCGGGCATTCTGGCCATGAAGCCGGAAGTGCTTGTGCTGGATGAGCCGACGGCCGGACTGGATCCGCGGGGGCGCGACGACATTCTTGATCAGATCGCGAAGCTGCATAAAGAACAGCGGATCACGGTTATCCTCGTTTCCCACAGTATGGAGGATATTGCCCGCTATGTGGAGCGTATTATTGTGATGAATCAGGGACAGGTGATGTATGATGATACGCCGCGCCGCGTGTTCGCGCATTATAAGGAGCTGGAGCAGGTTGGCCTTGCCGCTCCGCAGGTCACTTATCTGATGCAGGCGCTGCATGACCAGGGCTGGCCGGTCAAAACGGACGCTGCCACGGTGGAGGAGGCGGCCGGCGAGATCCTGCGGGCGCTGAAAAACGGGTAAAGCGCGAAACACTGCAAAGGCAGAATTTCCGTTTTCTCTGTGAAACGGAACCATGTGAAAGGGAAGAAATGTTAAGAGATATTACGTTAGGACAATATTATCCGTCGGGTTCGGTGATCCACAGACTGGATCCCAGGGTAAAGCTTGCCGGGACCCTGGTATATCTGATTTCATTGTTCGCGTTCCGCTCGGTTGAAGCTTATGTGGTGGCGACAATGTTTCTGGCCTCGATGATCTGGATTTCGAGGGTGCCGCTGAAATTTATGATGCGCGGGCTGAAGTCGATCCTTTTTCTGCTGCTGTTTACTTCCGTATTCAATCTGTTTCTGGTGCCGGGGGAGACTGTCGTCCGGATCTGGAAGCTTAAAATCACAGACGCGGGAATTGAAACGGCGGTATTTATGGCGGTCCGCCTTGTATATCTGATCATTGGATCGTCCCTTATGACGCTGACGACGACGCCGAATGATCTGACGGACGGACTGGAGAAAGCGCTCGGACCGCTGAAAAAGGTCAGGGTGCCTGTGCATGAGATTGCGCTGATCATGTCGATCGCGCTCCGTTTTATTCCGATCCTGATGGAGGAGACGAATAAGATCATGAAAGCGCAGATGGCAAGGGGAGCGGATTTTGAGTCGGGGAATCTGATTCAGAAGGCGAAGAATATGATACCGCTTCTGGTTCCCCTGTTTGTATCCGCGTTCCGGCGCGCGAATGACCTTGCGATGGCGATGGAGGCGCGCGGCTATCATGGCGGCGAGGGGAGAACAAAGATGAAGCCGCTGGAATATCAGAAGCGTGATCTGGCCGCGTATCTCATACTGGCCGGGTATGTGCTGCTGATGTTCGCGGCAAACCGGCTTGGGATCGTGCCGGCGCTGTTCTGAAAAATATCTGAGAACTGCGCATGAAGGTGCAGACACGAAAATTCGGCAGAACGATACCGCGGAAAACTTTAGACTTTAGATTTACTAAGAAAGTCCAGTCTTCATGCAGAAGCGCGGGAGTGCCAAAGGCACGGAGCGATTCGTGGGCTTTCATTCATGGTGATGCCCGCAGCGCGGGCATGAAAGTTTAGAAAGGATGAAAAATTATGCAGGGCAGAACACATACTTGCGGCGAACTCAGGATTGAGGATGTCGGAAAGAAAGTAAGAATCGCGGGCTGGTACGACAATCTCAGACGTGTCAGCAAAAATCTCGGATTCCTGATTCTGAGGGATTTTTACGGTGTAACTCAGGTGGTCGTCGAGACGGAAGAGATGATGGAGATTGTGGACGGTATCAATTATGAGTCCACGATTGCGGTTACAGGGGAAGTGAGAGAGCGTTCCAATAAGACGAATACAATTGCGACGGGCGAGATCGAGGTTGTGCCGGAGAACATCGAGATCCTTGGCAAATGCCGGTACAATGAACTTCCGTTCCAGATCAGTCATTCGAAAGAGTCGGATGAAAATATCAGGCTTAAGTACCGCTATCTGGATCTGAGAAATCCGGCCGTGAAGGACAGGATCGTACTTCGCAGCCAGATCGTCTCGGAACTTCGCTCCAGCATGAACGCGCATGGCTTTATGGAGATCACGACGCCGATCCTGACCTGCTCGTCCCCGGAGGGAGCGAGAGATTACCTTGTTCCGTCGAGAAATCATCCCGGGAAATTTTATGCGCTTCCGCAGGCCCCGCAGCAGTTCAAGCAGCTTTTGATGGCCTCGGGTTTTGACCGTTATTTCCAGATCGCGCCCTGTTTCCGCGATGAGGATGCCCGTGCGGACCGTTCTCCCGGAGAATTCTATCAGCTTGACATGGAGATGGCGTTTGCCGATCAGGAGGATGTGTTTGCGGTGCTTGAGGATGTGCTGCCGCCGGTATTTGCGAAATACGGCGTTTATAAGAAGGCGTCGGCCGCTCCGTTCAGACGGATTTCCTATGTGGACGCGCTGGAAACTTACGGCACCGACAAGCCGGATCTGCGCATTGATCTTGTAGTAACCGATGCGACGGCGTGTATGGCGGACTGCGGATTCGGACCGTTTGAGGGCCAGATTGTCAAGGCGGTTGTCGTCTCAGGCTTTGAAGGTACGAGAAAAGTGATCGATAAACTCTGTGCCGAGGCGGAAGTGCAGAGCGGAAATAAAGCATACTGGTTCCGCGTGGACAAGGACGGCTCCTTTGTGGGCGGTATCTCCAAATTCCTGCAGGAGCGAAAAGAGGCCGTAAAAGAGGCGCTTGGCTTAAAGCCGGGCGACTTTGTCGGAGTGGCCGCCGGAAAGAAAGCTGCCGCGCAGAAAACAGCCGGCGTACTGCGCAGGATCCTCGGAGAGGCGTCCCCGCAGCATATGAATAAAGAATGCTATGAGTTCTGCTGGATCGTGGATTTCCCGATGTATGAGATCGGGGAAGAGTCCGGCGAGCTGGAATTCTGTCACAATCCGTTCTCCATGCCGCAGGGAGGCATGAAAGCGCTCAAAGAGCAGGAGCCGCTTGAGATCCTTGCCTATCAGTATGATCTTGTCTGCAACGGCGTGGAGCTTTCCTCCGGAGCTGTCCGGAATCATGACCCGGAGATCATGGTGGAAGCGTTCCGGATGGTAGGTCTTGGAGAAGAAGATGTGAAGGCAAAATTCCCGGCGATGTACAACGCGTTCTGTTATGGAGCACCGCCTCACGCGGGAATTGCGCCGGGCGTTGACCGCATGGTCATGCTGATTGCGGGTGAGGAGAGTATCCGCGAGATCATCCCGTTCCCGATGAACAAGAACGCGCAGGATGTCATGATGGGTGCGCCGGCCGCTGTGGACCAGAAGCAGCTGGACGATGTGCATATCCGGATCGTGGAGCCGGAGAAGAAAGAATAAGCGGGTGCGTATGGGGAAACGGGTGAAGCTGACCGTCGCATACGACGGCACAAATTACTGCGGCTGGCAGATACAGCCGAACGGAAATACGATCGAGAGCGAGCTCAACCATCATCTGTCTGAGCTTCTGCAGGAGGAAATCCATGTGATCGGAGCAAGCAGGACGGATGCGGGAGTCCATGCACTGGGAAATGTGGCCGTCTTCGATACTTCCGCGAGGATTCCTGCTGATAAGATTTCCTATGCGATGAACACCAGGCTGCCGGAAGATATCCGGATACAGGGCTCCTGTGAAGTGCCGCCGGATTTTCATCCGCGGTTCTGCAGCACAATAAAAACGTATGAATACCGTATCTGTCACCGGCGTTTCCCGAATCCCTGCGAACGGCTGTATTCTCTGTTTTATTACTGGGATCTGGATGTGGAGCGGATGCGCGCCGGAGCCGCACATCTGGTGGGGGAACATGATTTTTCGAGTTTCTGTACAAGCCGTCCGGAGATCACGAACCACGTCAGGACAATCTACAGTCTTGATGTCGAAGAGTCGGGAGATGTGATCACGCTTCGCGTGAGGGGAAACGGTTTTCTCTATAATATGGTGCGCATTATCGCGGGAACGCTGCTGCGCGTCGGCAACGGAACGATCCTTCCGGAAGAGATTCCGGAGATTTTAAAAGCAAAGGACCGCAGGCGCGCGGGGGAGACGGCGCGGCCGCAGGGGCTGACGCTGGTGCGGATCGAGTATCCAGATTATTCTGACGCTTTCTGCTGATGTTGAGACGGATGCCGGTGCGGACTGAATGCCCGGATTGTTCCCTGATTCTGGCCGAGATTTGGCTGAAATTTCCCATTTTCATGCTTGACATGCCGAAAGGCCTGTAATATAATATTTTGGTGCGACAATGTATGTAAATGCTTGAGCCATAGCCCCGGTAGAGCATTTTCCATAAAAATTTTCTGCAAAGAAAATAGTGGGAGGACGGAAATAAGCCTCTGTTTGCCCGGTAAGTATGATTTAAGACGTACCCGCTGCGGCGGGAGAACCTGTATGTCAGGTTCAGAATCGTTTGGTAACTGTAAAGCATTGGACAGCTATCGGAATGGATCAAGGAGGAAAACCAATGAAAAGTTATATGCCCAGCCAGGCAACTATTGAAAGAAAATGGTATGTGGTTGATGCTGCAGATATGACACTTGGCCGTTTGGCTTCAGGAGTAGCAAGCGTTTTGAGAGGAAAGAACAAGCCGACATTCACACCTCATATGGATACAGGCGATTATGTGATCGTAGTAAATGCTGATAAGGTCAGCGTAACAGGCAGGAAGCTGGATCAGAAGATTTATTATCATCATTCCAAATATGTAGGCGGAATGAAGGAGACGACGCTTCGCGAGATGATGGCAAAGAAGCCGGAAAAGGTAGTTGAGCTCGCGGTAAAAGGTATGCTTCCGAAGGGACCGCTTGGAAGGCAGATGTACAAGAAGCTCTTCGTATACGCAGGTCCGGATCACAATCAGCAGGCTCAGAAGCCCGAAGTGCTGACATTCTAAGAGGGAGGTAAAGGACATTGGCTACAGAAAGATATTACGGAACAGGCAGAAGAAAAAAATCAATCGCCAGAGTATATCTGGTACCGGGAACCGGTAAGATTACGATCAATAAAAGAGACATCGATGACTATTTCGGACTTGAGACGCTGAAGGTTATCGTGCGCCAGCCTCTGGCAGCTACCGAGACCTCCGATAAGTTCGATATCCAGGTTAACGTATGCGGCGGCGGTACGACAGGCCAGGCGGGCGCAATCCGTCATGGTATTTCCAGAGCTCTGCTCCAGGCAGATGATGAATACAGACCGATCCTCAAGAAAGCGGGCTATCTGACCCGTGACCCGAGAATGAAAGAGCGTAAGAAATACGGCCTCAAAGCCGCAAGAAGAGCTCCGCAGTTTTCAAAGAGATAAGGATTATTGCGAATTGCAGTGCATGGAAAGAACTCCCGAGTTTACTCGAGGAGTTCTTTTTATGCGCTGTAATTCATAAGAAGACAAGAGATGACCGAGATGGAGCGAAGCGGAATCGAGGTTCTCTCTTGGATTCGCAATAATTCGCGGGCAGCGAGCTGCAAAATACAGAAAGCCTGCCACTGGCAGCTTTTCTGCATATTATGATATGTAAAAAAGCCCGGAGATGTGCCATTTTCCGGGCTTTTTGTATGTCCAAAATTCTGAAACAGCTGTCCAAATTTGGCGTGATTTGAACTGTTTTTTATGGGTTTATAGGGGCTAAAATTGGGGCTAACCGCTCTTTTTTGACCCCTTACGGGTTTCATCCGGAGCTAATTTTTGCTCGGATTTCACATGTTTCAAAAAAGGTTGATGCGGAGGCAAGCTCCCTGCGGCGAAGCAGTTATTTAAAAGAAGACCCCAGGTGCCAGATGTCCATGTTGTACTCCTCAATGGTACGGTCGGAAGAGAAGAAGCCGGCCTTGGCGACGTTTATCAGCGCCATGCGGGCCCAGTGGGCGGGCTCCATGGCGTAATCCTGCATGGCCTGGGTCTTGCGAACAACGTAGGCGTTGAAGTCGGGGAATGTTTGGAACCAGTCGCTGTCGATTAGCTGGGCGCGGAGCCTGCCCAGGCTCTC
>CANQEC010000080.1 GCA_947594335.1 uncultured Lachnospiraceae bacterium | reverse complement strand
CTGCCGCTCCATAATCAGGATCTGCTGCTGATCCGCAGAGATGAGCTGATGTTCATGCTCTATGCGGAGGAGATGAATAAGGAGAGCTTTGTCAGACATAATTATGTCGTTCTCCCGTCGGATCTGTCGATCGGCCGGGGCGAAGAGAACGATATCGTATATTCCGCCCCGATGATCTCCGGGAGGCACGCGGTCATCCATTACAACGGGAACAGCTGGAATATCCGCGACCTTGACTCGAGAAACGGCATCTATGTAAACGGTTACCGCATAAAGAACATGAAGCTTGGCCTGGGGGATGTGGTGGATCTATTCGGCCTCCAGATCATCGTAGGGAGCCGGTTCCTCTCGATCAACGACGGGAACAACAGAGTCTTTGTATCCCCGGGGAAAGCGAGGCTGGTGGACAGCACGGATCATGTCATCAGCAATGTGCTGCCGGAATCCGGGAGAAAAAGCGTCGAAATGTTCAACCGGTATCCGCGGAAGCGGCTTGTGTTCGGAGAGAATGAGATTGAGCTGGATAACCCGCCGATGCCGCTGGGCAGGGAAGGCATACCGCTGGTCATGAGAATGGGAAGCTCCCTGATCATGGGAAGCACGGCGGCGCTGACGGGCAACGTGACAATGCTGGCGAGCTCGATCCTGCTTCCCCTGCTGTCGCAGGGTTATACCAAAGAAGACAAGGAGGAGTACGAGCGGCGCCGGCTGAAAAAATACAGAGAATATCTCTCGGAAAAATATGAGGAGATCCTTGGCGAAAAAGAACGGGAGGAGTATGTCCTGCGCAGCAACTATCCGGAGCTTCCGGTGGTTCTGGAGTATGTATACGACAAGAAAAACCTGTGGGCCAGGACAAAGAATGACGATGATTTCCTGAATATCCGGATCGGGCGGGGAAATATCCCGCTAAAGGCGAAGCTGAACTACGCGCGTGAGCGCTTTGATATGGAGGAGGACGTTCTCAGGGACGAGCTGCGCAGCCTTGCGGAGCAGGAGATTCTGCTGGAAGATGTGCCGATGATGATCGATCTGGTGGAGAACGGCATGATCGGCGTGCAGGGATCTTTGGAGGACGTGGACAGATTTGTCAATTCGATGGTTCTCCGCCTGTCGGTTTTGTTCAGCTATGACGAAGTAAAACTGGTCTTCCTTCTTGGCGAGGAGGATCTGGCCGGCATGGAGTACATAAAATATCTGCCGCATGTCTGGGACGACCAGAGGCTGATCCGTTTCATAGCCGTGAACGCCTCGGAGGCGTATCAGGTGGGGGAATATCTCCAGAAGGAGCTGGAGAAGGATCTGGAAAATCCGAGAAAATGGGAGCAGATCAAAAACGAACGGCCGTACTATATCGTGTTTGCGCGGAACAGGAAGCTGCTTGACAGCGTCGAGGTCTTCAAGCGCGCCGTTCTGCCAAAGGAATCGATCGGATTAAGCATCATCGCCGGGTTCCAGGATGTTCCCAAGGAATGCTCGGTTCTGATAGAACTGAATAAGGAGGAGGACGGCGAAACCGCCAATAACATCATCTATGTGCGGGATCTCGACAGGGACGACGACCACTTTGTCCCGGACGAATTTGAGGAGGAGGCCGCGCAAAACAGCATGCGCGTGCTGGCGAACACAAAGCTCCGCCTTGTATCCCAGGCGTACGCGCTCCCAAAGAGCCTGTCGTTTCTGGAGATGTTCGGAGTGGGGCGCATTGAGGACCTGAATATAGCGGGCCGATGGCGCATGAATGATCCGGTCACGTCGCTGGCGGTTCCCATCGGGATCGGGACGGACGGCGCGGACTTTATGCTGGATCTGCACCAGAAATATCAGGGGCCTCACGGGCTGGTGGCAGGCACCACGGGCTCAGGGAAGAGCGAGTTTCTGCTGACGTACATTCTCTCCCTGGCGGTGAATTTCCATCCGGATGAAGTCGCGTTCCTTCTGATCGATTATAAAGGCGGCGGCTTGGCAGGCGCTTTTGACGATCCGCCAAACGGCGTGCATCTTCCGCATCTGATCGGGACGATCACGAACCTGGACGGGGCGGCGATCAACCGGTCGCTTGTCTCCATACAGAGCGAGATGCTGCGCAGGCAGAGGATCTTTAACGAGGCAAAAAGCCAGGCAGGCGAAGGCACCATGGATATCTACACTTACCAGCGGCTGCACCGGACGGGCATCGTGAAAAATCCCATGCCTCATCTGTTTATCATCTCGGATGAGTTCGCGGAATTAAAGCAGCAGCAGCCGGATTTCCTGGACCAGCTTGTCAGTATCGCGCGCATCGGCCGAAGTCTGGGAGTTCATCTGATACTGGCAACACAGAAGCCGTCCGGTGTGGTCACGGACCAGATCCTGAGCAACACGAAATTCCGGGTATGTCTGAAGGTTCAGGACAGGGCCGACAGCATGGACATGCTGAAGCGCCCGGAGGCTTCGGAAATCAGAGAGACGGGGCGTTTTTACCTCCAGGTTGGAAACGACGAATTTTTCGCGATGGGGCAGTCGGCATGGAGCGGAGCGGAGTATGAGCCGCAGGACGAGGTGATAAAACAGAAGGACGAGAGCGTCCAGGTTATCGATCATGTCGGGTCGCCTGTCATGACGGTAAAGCCGGAAGTGAAAAAAAATTCGAGCGGACGGTCGCAGCTTGTATCAATTGTCAAAAACATCATGGAGATCGCGCAGGAAGAAGGAATAGAGCCGAAAGCGCTCTGGCTTCCCGTACTGCCGGACAGGATGTCTGTCAGCGAGGACGCGGGCGGAGGCGGAGAGGACGGACTGTTAAACACCTTTGTGGGAATGCTCGACGATCCCGCGAACCAGGATCAGTACCCGCTCTATCTGGACGTCGCGTCGTGCGGGCACATACTTGTGTGCGGGGAATCTGGAAGCGGGAAGACGACCTTTATCGAGACGCTTCTGTATTCACTGGCTAAAAAGCATACGCCCGATGAAGTTCAGTTTTATATCATGGACTACTCGAGCCGCCTGCTCAAGGTGTTCCGGAGCCTTCCGCACTGCGGGGCCGTGCTTGAGGAGGATGACGCGGAGCAGAGCACGGAGCTGTTCCGGATGATAAACGGCATGATCCAGGAGAGGAAGGCGCTGTTTTCGGAGCTTGAGGTAAGCAGCTATCAGGAAGCGGTCAAAATAAAGCAGATCCCCTTTATCGTGGTGGTGATCGACAACGTGGCCGGCTTCCTTCAGACAAAGACCGGACAGAGGCAGTACGACATGCTCCAGTATTATCTTAAAAACAGCGCGAATTATGGGGTATCCTATGTGTTTACGATCAGCCATGTGAATGAGATAAATATGAGGACGCGCCAGGAATTCAGGCAGAGGATCGCGCTTTTGCTGAAAGACAAGTATGATTATTCGGAGATTCTCGGGGTAAAATGCACATACTGTCCGCCTGAAAAGCCGGGGCGGGGGATCTTCAACTACGAGGGAGAACCGCTGGAAATGCAGCTGGCGATGTTTGAACCGGAGCTTGAGCAAAAAGAGCGCGTCAGAGTTCTGAAAAGCGAGGTTGAGCAGCTGGCGCAGAAGAATAAGGACTGCGGGGCGGCAAGGCAGCTGGCGCAGATCCGCACGGACCAGGAATATAAGGATTTTATGAGAGATTTCGCGGGGAACAGACTGCCGCTTGGCTACGACGTGAGAACGTCCAGGCCGATCGCCCTGCCGCTCAAGCAGTTCAGCCAGCTGAGCGTATATTTTGGGGAAGAGGACGCGGTCGTTCCCGTCCTGCAGAATATTCTTTCCTATGCGGAAAAAGAGAATATGGTAGTCACCTGGCTGAAAAAGAAGAGCGGGAGCCGCAGCGGCGAACTGAAGCTGCCGGACGACGCGCGCGTTTTTGAGGCGGACGGCGAAGGGATTGAACAGATGTCTTTGTTTCTTCTTGCCAATGCCAATCACAGATACAATCTGTATACACAGTACTGTAATGAAAACGGCCTGGATCCGGATACCGCGATTGCGAAGCAGGAGGTATTTCTGCATATGCGCGGCAGCCTCCGGCCGATCCTGGTGATCTTTGAAAAATACTCGGATCTAGTCATGTTTACAACGGAGACGGCGGGATATGTGTCCAAGTTCAGCTCCGCGTATGTCCTCGCGAAATACTGTCAGATTTATTTTGCGGCGTCGTTTTACAGTGACGAGCCGGCTTTTCTGTGGGGGAGCGAGCTGTTTAAATGCTATAATCCGGCGAGGCTGGCGCTGCTTTTTAGCGGCAGGCTGAACAAGCAGAGCATTGTGCGGCTGACCAGCGACGTGGAGAATGCCCTCGCAAAAAAGGATTACAACCATTTTATCATGAGCTACCGGGACGAGCTGCATCACCTTGTCATGCCCTGCGGCGAGATTGTAAAGGACAACTCGGTCACGGATGATGATTCTATTTTTGAGGTTGTGTGATGGGATATATTGAACAGGAACGATGCATCCGGTTCTGCGATGATCTCTGGAGGCTTTTGGAGGACGAGAAATCGGCCGTGTCGGATTTTATGGAAGGAGATATCTGCGAGGAGTACAAAAAGCTGCTGGATCTGGAGATCGGGGAACTGGTGCGGCTCAGAAGGATCATGGCGGAGAGCTTTTAGCCCGCCGGATCGGACGATGCGCCGTAAATAAGATGATGCCAGGGCGGAAAAGCCCTGATATTCATAAAAAATGATGCCGAGGTCAAAAGCCGTGTACCTGGAATTTTCATGGAGAGCATGAGCGGGCTTTGGTATCACTATAAAATTTACAAGGAGGAGAACAGAAAATGGCTAGCAATGCAGATGCAGAAGCATTAAGCTTCAAAATGGAAAGTGCAAAGCAGTGGCAAAAGAACGTGGAGGAAGAGTTCAAGAGGGTGAACGAACTTCTGAAGCTGGTCGCAGAGGAGCTGCAGACGCAGCCTTTTGAGGACGACACGATCATGATGGGTCTGAAAAAGACAGGAGAAGCTCTCGCGGAGGCTTTCGAGACTCTGAATAAGAACTTCATGAGCGCGGTTGCCGGGCTCAGCGATATCATGGCTGAATGGTCAAGGACGCTCACCAAAATACTGGAAGCGATCGCGGATGCGGCAAGGAAGATCGGTCACTCATGATACCGGCGGAACAAAAAACTACAGGATCAGTTATCTGAACAGAACAGAAAGGAATAATGATTATGGCAGGATATATTTTAAAATACAGCGCAGGAACTTATCAGAGAAAAATTTCCGCACTGGAGGGATATTACTCACAGCTGGTGACGCATCTGGATCAGCTGCAGAACCTGCAGGAGCAGATGAAGGATTTCTGGGACGGATCCGCCTCATCCGCAGAGTACATGAGACTGATCGGCGAGAAGATCAATGAAGTCAAGAACAGAATGGACGACTGCAAGAACACGAATATCCAGTACCAGCAGGTCGTGGATGATCTGTCAAACGCGGGCTCCACGGTGGACAATATTGTATCGGATGTCAAGTCCGCGTCACAGGCGACTTCGGACGCGGCCGGAGCAGCCGCGAGCATTGTGGGCCTGATCGTGTAAAGGGAATGGAAATCAGGATAATGCCTGCGGGGTTAAGAAGGCACGCGGTTTATTTTGATGAGGAGATCAGAATCTCGCGCCGTATCGAAGATATGGCGGAAGCCGCGTTTGCCTTATCCCCGAAGAGAGATGAAATCCTGCGCTCCGTCCGCCGCCTGAGCAGGAGCGTTGAGGCGCGGCGCAGGATCATGGAAGACCTGGACGAGTCGCTTAAGGATCAGGAAAACCGGCTCATGGAATATATAGATCTGTTAAGAAGTTCTCAGAGGAAATAAGCGAAGTATGGATACAAAACTTTTGCTGACCCTGGAGGCAGCGTCGATATCGCAGAGCTTTGAAGTTCTCGTTCCTGATTTTCTTAAAATAAAGGAACTGATCCCGCTGTTTGTAAAAATCGCGGAAGAACTGTCAGGGAATTTATATAAATCATCGGGGACGGAATTTCTGTGTTCTGCCGTGGAAAACACGATACTGGATTCAAACAGCACTCTGGAAGAGTATAACATAAAAAACGGAGATCATTTGATCATGCTGTGAGATGGGAGGCCTGGATGAAATTCAGAATAAACGCGGTCATAGCAGCCGCTTTGCTTTTGAGCGCCGCCGCGCTGTCCGGGGCGGAAGCAGGGAATGAAGATATCGAGGTTCCCGGCGCTGTAAATACCATGCCGTCCGGCGACCTGGCGGAATTTCGGCCCTCAAAGCCCATGGAGCTGCTGACCGGACAGGACGCGGCCGAACTCGATGAGATCATGAAGACCTACAACGCGGACGGGAGCAGTCTGCTTGTAAACAGCGCGCCTTCCTATTACTATTATGAAAATCTTGATCCGGTGGCAAAAGAGATATATGATGTCATGCTCGGCGTGGCGCAGGATCCGGTCAGCGAGGGGAATATCGGCATTATGATGACGGATATCGACCCGGAGGGCGAGGAGTATTACTACGAATTTAACGTCGCGTACCGTGCACTGTGCTTTGATCATCCGGAGCTTTTCTGGCTGTATTCCGGCGAGGAAGCGGAGATGTACTATCTGTCGGAAGCCGTCAGCTACGGAGGCTTTTATCTTGTTTACATAAGAATGCTGGAGCCGTTTGCAAATTATGAAAAGCAGATGAGCGCTTTCAACGCCGCCGCCGAAGCGTTTCTGGCGGGGATCGACAGAAACGCCTCCGATTACGAGATCGTCCGGCAGATCCACGACAAGCTGATTGAACTCGTCAACTACAATGATCCCGTCGCGGCGGGAACCTCTGTTTATTTAAGCCGGGGGCAGGATCTGGCACACACGGCATACGGCTGCCTGGTCGCGGATTCGGGCGGAAATCCCAATTACGCGGTATGCGACGGCTATACGCTGGCGATGGAATATCTTCTGCAGCAATGCGGAATAGAAGCTGCCTTTATCGGCGGGATGGCAGGCTCCTCGGAACTGACTGCCGGAGGACATGCCTGGAACATAGTAAAGATAGATGATGTGTGGTACGAACTGGACAGCACCTGGGATGATTCGGGGAGCGTGGAGGACGACCTGACTCCGGGAACGGAGGAATACCGCTGTTTTATGGAAGCGCTGAATGATACCGCGTACAGAGAGAAGATCGATCATTATCTCTTTCTGGTTTCGACGGACAGGATAACGCATTTTATTCCCGGGGACGAATATAACTACATTACGATGGATCAGATGTATCAGCTTCAGCTGGTGCAGGAAAGTGTGCATATTCGTCTGAACAACAGCAGCAGGGCATCCGACTGTGATTCCGCGATCATTGCCCTTGCGCCGAACGCCATGCAGAGCTATCAGTAAACGTCAGCGCGGTACTGCACTGAAAAAGGGGATGAGTATGAAAAGAGGAAAGATCAAAAAAGGTACGGCAATCGTTCTTTTGTCCGTCCTTTTGTGTGAAGCGGGCGTACCGGCCTGTGCTGCCCTGGAAGACATCAGCAGTCAGCTGGCAGCGGCAAAAAGCCTGGCGGAGCTGGATATGGAGTCAAATGCCGCGACGATCGGGATCCTGCTGGATCAGTGCGCCGCCCTTCTTCCTGACGGGGATCCGGCAAAGAGCACGCTGGAAAGCATCCAGACCCTGATCGAGAGCGGAAACGCAAATTCGGCCGCGGTATGCGTGCTGCTTGACAGCCTGCTTAAAGAGACAGGGACGGCCAAGGCCCCGGGCCAGACAGAGACGGCCGAAGCCCCGGCTCAGACGGAGGCGTCCGGGACACCGGTGCAGACGGAAGTGTCTGGAGCCCCGGCTCAGACAGAGGCGTCCGAGGTTCCGGTTCAGACGGAAGTGTCCGAAGCCCCGGTTCAGACGGAAACAGGACAGGCCGCGGAGACAGTCCCGGATCAGGAACTGTATAATCCCGCAGTTTTCCCGGACGCGGAATCCTTTTTTCAGGCGTTTACGGTTTATCAGGATATGGGACTTCCGGTTTTTGAGGTAGCCGATTTTGCGCAGACCCATGTTCCGCCGAGCGTTCTGGTGGACGTCCCCAGCGACTGGGGAAATAACGCGGCAGGGGGCAGGAGCCTGATATCGTATTCCCCGGTGAATGCTTCCGGGGCGATCAATCCGAAGGCGGGTACGCTGACGATCAGCTGTTTCGACATGGAGACGGAGGATCCCGCAAGCGCGTTTGAAAACTACGAAAAAAGCATTTCAGACATGAGCGTTACGTCCGGCATGCAGTCGGAGGATGTTTCCACGGCCAGTCTGCCCGCGAAAAAGATGAATTTTCTGATGAATGTCGGAGCGAACCAGTTTACATGCGAGACGATATGCTTCATATATGAAGAGACGGTATATTCGATCGAGCTGATGCAGGGGCAGCTGTCGGCGTACAACTATTTTCCCGTGCTCGGACAGGTAGTGCAGAGCGCGGAGATACAGCCGGAAGGTTCGGCGGCGGAGACGCAGCCGGTGATACAGCCGGAAAGTCCTGCAGAAGAGACACAGCCTGCGGTACAGCCGGAAAGCCCGGCAGAAGAGACGCAGCCGGTGATACAGCCGGAAAGCCCGGCGGCGGAGACGCAGCCTGCGGTGCAGCCGGAAAGCCCGGCAGAAGAGACGCAGCCGGTGATACAGCCGGAAAGCCCGACAGAAGAGACGCAGCCTGCGGTGCAGCCGGAAAGCCCGGCAGAAGAGACGCAGCCAGTGATACAGCCGGAAAGTCCTGCAGAAGAGACGCAGCCTGCGGTACAGCCGGAAAGCCCGGCAGAAGAGACGCAGCCGGTGGTACAGCCGGAAAGCCCGACAGAAGAGACGCAGCCTGCGGCTCCCGCAGTGAATCCGGAGGAGAGCATCAGTTCGTTTAAATATCAGCTGAATGGTCATACGTACCAGTTCCCGACGCCGGTCAGCCAGATCGATCCGGCTGACATGCAGCTCGACAGACAGCTGGAGCTGCCGTATGATATGAGTTCCGACGCGGATGTGGATTCCGGGAAATGGACCGAGATCATCAACACAGAGTATTTTTATTTCGAGAGTTCGCTTTATAAGGAAATGACAGGGATCACGAACATGACCGGCTATGATACCGTATTGTCGGAGGGCATACTTACCGCCCTGATCGATACAAACGGAACGTATCTGAATGTCACTCTGCCGGGAAATATCCATGTGGGAAGCGCGGAGCAGGACATCCTGAGAGGGTTCCCGCAGTTTGCGGATCAGACAATGGACGGAACCGCCGCTTTCATCGGCAATGATTACCTGTACGCCTGCAACGTCAGGGATGATGGATGCAACGGCTATGTGATCATAAAAAATGATGATCCGTTTTACAGCGCAGTGTCTATCATCTGCGAGAACTCTGTGATAAAAGAGATAAGCTTTGAGTGCCTTGGCTCAGAAAGAGCGAAGGGGGTATTCCTTTAAACCTGAAAAGTTTTCATTTATGGCGATATCCTGCCTGCGGGGCATGGATGTCCGGTATTTAAAAGGAGAGAAGATATTGTGAAAAAGGATTGCAGGAAAAGACTGGTCTGCCTGCTTCTTATCGCCGCGATGAGTGTGGCGCAGCTGTGTTCGGTGACGGCAAGTGCCGCGGATATCTCCGGACTGGCTTCAGAATCCAGGCTTCCGATCGTTCTGACATTGGGAGCGGATCTGTCAGAAGATCAAAAGGCGCAGGTCTTACAGTATTTTGGAATTGATATCAGCGAAGTGACGGTGGTCACGATTAC
>CANQEC010000079.1 GCA_947594335.1 uncultured Lachnospiraceae bacterium | reverse complement strand
ATGGGCGCGCGGAATGTTTTGATCTCAATGGCGGGAGAGGGAGCGGTGCTCATCGCGGAGGACGGCAGAATATTTGGTGCCCCGGCGCCGAAGGGAACGCTGGTGAACGGCGTGGGCGCGGGCGATTCCATGGTGGCCGGTTTCATGGCCGGATGGATGGAGAAGAAGGATTATGAGTATGCGTTCCACATGGGGATCGCTTCGGGAAGCGCGAGCGCGTTCTCGGATCATCTTGCGACCCGCATGGAGATTGAGGATGTTTACAGACAGGTCAGGTCGAAACGTCTGCAGTGAATGTTTCCGTACTGCAGTGCCGGAAAAAATATGTTGACGAAACAGAGGCAGGAAATCATAGTCAGACTTGTAGAGGAGCGGGCTGCGGAAGGGTATGAAGATCATACACTTTGTAGGAAAGAAATGTTTTTTTCTACATATTTTGAAGGATGGAAAAGAGACGCTTTTTATGATAAAATCTGGAATAAGGTTGTAAAGTAGCAAAAACATATTTTACTACAGAGTGTACTTTGCGGGACAGTGTGCGCTGCATGGAAGCGTACGTTCCTGCATGTATATTTTATCCGCTGGCCATGGAGGGAACAGCGGAATATTCAGTTGGGAGGTAGAAGCAAATGATTATTATTGGTGAAAAGATCAACGGCTCAATTCCGTCTGTCGCGGAGGCAATCGCAAACCGTGACGCAGACTTTATCAAGAAGAGAGCTATCGCTCAGACAGAGGCCGGCGCGACATTTATCGACTGCTGCGCGTCCGTTCCGGAAGCGGTTGAAGTTGAGACGCTGAAATGGATGATCGACTGTATTCAGGAAGTGACTGATCTTCCGATCTCGATCGACAGCCCGAGCGCTGATGTTCTGGCACAGGTTTACAGCCACTGCAAGAGACCGGGTCTGTTCAATTCCGTATCCGGAGAAGGAAACAAGATCGACGTTATCTTCCCGATCATGGCGAAGGAAGAGAACAAAGGCTGGGAAGTCATCGCTCTTTGCAGCGACGATACAGGAATCCCGAAAACCGCTGCGGACAGGCTTAAGGTATTCGAGAAGATCATGGCGAAGGCGAAAGAGTACGGCATCAGCCCGTCCCGTCTCCATATCGATCCGCTCGTTGAGATGCTCTGCACCTCGGAGGACGGCATTGCGATGAACATCGAGGTAATCTCGAAGGTAAGAGAGATGTATCCGTCCATCCATATCACGGCGGCTGTCAGCAACATCTCCTTCAATCTGCCGGTGCGTAAGCTGATCAACCTCGGATTCACGGTTCTGGCCATGAACGCCGGACTTGACAGCGCGATCCTTGACCCGACAAACAGGGATATGCTTGGTCTGATCTATGCGACGGAAGCGCTCCTTGGACAGGACGACTACTGCATGGAATACATCGGGGCTTACAGAGAAGGAAAGATCGGCCCGAAGAAATAAATAAAACAGATGCTTTTCTGTCCGGGCGGCGTTCTTTGGACAAGTTCCGGACAGTAAACAGCCCGGTCTGCGGAGAGACCGGATAAGGATCCGTTCCTGTGCACTGCGGCGCGGGAATGATCTCGCAGGGGCAAAGGGCAGAAGGTCATGCCGGCGGCATAAAGCCGGGCAGGGCCGGCCAGATGAGTCCGCTGCGGCAGCGGGCGGAATCCGCACAGTGCGTTCCGGCCCGTTATCAGATATATCATACACAATTTAAGGAGGATGTTAGAAATGAGCAAACTTGATGAACTGGCTGTAAAAGTTGAAACCGGAAAAGCGAAACTTGTACCTGGCCTTGTACAGGAAGCACTTGACGAGGGAAATGCTCCCGAGGTAGTTCTGAACAAGATGATCGGCGCGATGGACGTAGTCGGCGAGAAATTTAAGAACAACGAGATCTTCGTACCGGAGATGCTGATCGCAGCGCGCGCGATGAAGAAGGGCGTTGAGGTTCTGAAACCGCTCCTTGCGGCAGGCGGAACGCAGGATGCAGGCAAGGTTATCATCGGAACGGTTGCCGGCGACCTTCATGATATCGGAAAGAACCTTGTTGCCATGATGATCGAGAGCGCAGGCTTTACAGTAATCGACCTCGGCGTTGATGTACCGGCTGACAAATTTGTCCAGACAGTAAAAGAGAATCCGGATGTCAAGATCGTGGCTCTGTCCGCTCTGCTTACAACGACAATGCCGGCGCTGAAGGAAACGGTTGCTCTGCTGAACGAGCAGGATTTCCGCAGCAATATCAAGATCATGATCGGCGGCGCTCCGATTACTCCGGAGTTCGCGGTAGAGGTTGGCGCAGACGCTTACACAGAGGATGCGGCATCCGCAGCAGCTAAGGCAAAAGAGCTGGCAGCATAATCGGTTTTCCTTTATAATACGCAGGCCTGCGTAAAGAAAACAGCTGCTGTCGCAGCCCGCAGGCCGAAAGTATACTGAAAAATAATAAAAAGTTGGGGAAGCATTCAGAAAAGGATGTTTCCCCGTTTTTTATGCGCAGGCCCAGGCAGGGAAAATTGCTGCTGGCGCAGCACCCGGGCCGCGCGGGCAGGCAGGAGAAAAAGCCGCCTCCTCAATAAATTCAGCTTGCTTCCACTGAGAAATTCGGCTAATATATAATAAAAATAAAAAACAGCCGAAGGAGGTTCCAATGAATTATATAGCGAGGAGTCTGGAGAAGATTGTGAATCAGGTCACAAAGGAGTATCCGGTTGTTCTGGTGACAGGTCCAAGGCAGGTCGGCAAGACGACGATGCTTCGAAAACTGATGGAAGGGACGGACAGAAGCTACGTAACGCTGGATGATCTGAATGAGAGAAGTATTGCGAAAACCGATCCGGAATTATTTTTACAGCTGCACAGGCCTCCTGTATTAATTGATGAAGTGCAGTATGCCCCGGAGTTATTTCCCTATATCAAGATATTTGCGGACAAAAATCATGAACCAGGGGCTTTCTGGCTGACTGGTTCTCAGGTGTTTCGGCTGATGCGCGGCGTGCAGGAATCACTTGCCGGGAGAGCGGCAGTGCTTTCTCTGACTTCTCTGTCGCAGGCGGAGATATACGGTGCTGAAACAGAACCGCTGGTGATCGGCCTGGAAGAACTGAGCCGCAGGAAAGGCAGAAGAAGCGCCGCAGATATCAGAGATATTTTTGCGCGTATTTACAGGGGTTCCATGCCTGCCGTTGTGAGCGGAATGAGCAGCAGTGGCCAGATTTTTTACAGCAGTTATCTGAGTACTTATATAGAACGTGATGTGCGGGAATTGTCCGACGCGATTGATTCCCTGAAATTTCTGCGTTTTCTTACGGCTGCCGCGGCAAGATGCGCGCAGATACTGAACGTGGCTGAGATTGCGAGAGACGCGGATATCAATCAGAAACAGGCGAAGGACTGGCTTGGCATACTGGAGACGCTTGGGATTATTTTCTATCTTCATCCTTACTCCAATAACCTGCTGAAGCGCCTGATAAAAACTCCGAAACTGTATTTTGATGATACAGGACTTGTCTGCTATCTGACGAAGTGGAGCAGCCCGGAAACGCTGGAGAGCGGCGCCATGAACGGGGCGATTCTGGAAAATTATGTCGTGTCTGAAATCAGGAAAACATATCTGGGAAACGGGAGAGAGCCCTTTCTCTATTATTATCGGGATAAGGACGCAAAAGAGATTGATGTGATACTGGAACACGATGGCATGCTGAATCCGATTGAAATCAAAAAGACTTCAAATCCGGGACCTGAGCTGGTGCGCGTATTTCACGTTCTGGACAAAGCTTCGGTACCCCGTTCCAAAGGAGCCGTGATCTGCATGAAGCCGGAACTGGGAGTGATCGACCGGGATAACTATATTGTGCCGGTCTGGATGATCTGACTTTTGCACAAAATTAAGAAGTACAGAAAAGGCGTTTTCGGGAATATAGCCTGAAGACGCCTTTTTACGTTTGACGAAACATAGGTTTCCCTATATAATGAAACAAAACAGCGGAAGAAATCCGGCCAAATTCTGTGACGCGCTCTGATCAGGGAGGCGGGACGTGCACAGGAGATGCGGACAAATGAGGTAATGGGGTATGTATGAAATTCAGTTTATCAGAGAGGGTATAACGGCGAAGGCGCAGGCGGGGGAAAGCCTCCTGGAAGTGATGCGCCATGCGGGTCTTACTCCTGACGCGCCCTGCGGGGGCAGAGGGCGCTGCGGAAAGTGCGCGGTGAAGCTGTGCGGCGGCAAGGATGTGATCGTGAAGTCGTGTATGTTTTCAGTGTGTGAGGATCTGATCGTGGATACAATGGGGGCGGAAGCCTCCGCGAATATCCTGACGGGAGGCGTTTCGCACGGAACGGTGTTCGATCCGGCGCTCCGCCAGATCCGGCTTGAGGTGCCGCCCTGCCCCGCGGGACAGAGCACGTCGGACTGGATCCGGTTTGCGGACAGCCTGCGGAAAGCTGTGGGTGGTTCCTGGAGCGGTGAAGCCGGACAGCAGGCAGTTTTGCATGCAGTTGGCGGGGAGACTGATGCGGGCGAAAAGAAAACAGCATCTAACCAGGAAAGAGATTTGAACATAGTCGGAAACGCAGTCGACGAGGCTTCTGAAAACGTGGACAAAACTGCGGTTGGCGGAAAGAATGCAGCAGATGGAGAAGCGAATCCGGCGGAACGGAAAGCAGCCTGGATTGGAGATGAAGGCGCGGCGGTGATACCGGCCAGTCCCGAAATCGCGTCGAAGCTCGGTCCAATTTTAAAGAAGACAAAGGGAAGTATCTGGGCGGTGGTCTGTGAGGATGAAGTGATAAACAATATCCAGGCAGACCGGAAACCTGCAAAGACCGGAAACGCTTCTATGGGTTCTGTCTTTTCTGTTTCAGGAACTGCGGCAGAATCACCGGCGTCGTCCATTTCAGGGGATGCGGCAGGAGCCGCAGCTGTCCTGGAATCTCGCACCTACACGGTGCTTGACGTGTCGGCGGAGCGGCAGCCGTTTTATATGGCGGCTTTTGATATCGGCACGACGACGGTCGTGGGGTATCTGCTGCGCGGAGAGGACGGAAGCGAGGCGGCGGTCGCAAGCCGCATGAATCCGCAGGTACAGTACGGGGCGGACGTGATCAACCGGGCGAACTACAGTCTGGAACACGGGATGGAGGAGCTTTCCGGCTGCATTCAGGCAGCGGTAAATGAGATGCTCTCTGAGATGGCAAAGTCCGCGGGAACTGTGCCGGAACAGATTTATCTCGTGTCGGTTGCGGGGAATACGTGCATGCATCATCTGTTTCTCGGGATCTGTGTTGATTCTCTAGTGCATGCGCCGTACAATCCGGCGGTTGCGGAGCCGATGATCCTGCGGGCGTCCGATTACGGCCTGCATATCAATCCGCGGGGACAGATTATGATGCTTCCGAACATCGCGGGGTTCGTGGGCGCCGATACGGTGGCGTGCCTTGTATCCTCCAACCTTGCGGAGCAGAAGGAGTGGACGCTGCTGATCGACATCGGGACGAACGGCGAGGTCGTGCTTGGGCGTGACCACAAAATGATTTCCTGCTCGACGGCTGCCGGTCCGGCGTTCGAGGGCAGCAGGATCTCGCGGGGAATGCGCGGAGCGCCGGGAGCCATAAATTTGGTGAAATGGGAGAACGGGGCGTGGAAGTACACGACGATCGGAGACCAGAAGGCGCGCGGCATCTGCGGCTCAGGTCTGCTTGATCTGGCGGCGGAGCTGTGGCGCAGCGGACAGATCAGCGAGACAGGCGAGCTGCAGAACGGAGACCGTATTGTTCTCGCTTTGCCAAAAGAGACAGAGGACGGCAGGGAGCTGGCGCTGATCCCGCAGGATATCGGGGAGCTGCAGCTTGCGAAGGCGGCGATCGCGGCCGGAGTTCGGCTGCTGGCGGAGAAGATGTCTGTTCCGCTTGATGAGATCAGACAGGTCTGGCTTGCCGGAGCGTTCGGAAGTTTTCTCTCTCCGGAGAGCGCGTGTACGATCGGTCTGATTCCGCCGGAACTGCGCGGCAGGATTTCCGCGATCGGAAACGCGGCCGGGGAAGGAGCCAGGGAGATTCTGCAGAACCACGCCATGTGGGAGCATGCGGCGAAGCTTGCGGCGGAGACGGAGTTTCTGGAGCTCGCGGGACTGCCGGAATTTCAGGATTATTTTGTGGATGAGCTGGAGTTCCCGGAACTGTGAGATGCTGTCCGGGAGAATGTCTCAGACAGAGGGGCGTTACAGTTCACACCTTCACTGTCCCGCGAGGTGATTTCTGTGCGTTCTGCACAGAAATCCCGAGAACTGCGGCGCGAAATGCTGCGAAAGCAGCATTTCTGTACCCTCGCTTCGCTGGGGCAGACCCTGCATCGCGAAGCGTTGTTACGTTCACGACCCGCAGGGGAGTTTGACAAAGAATGCAGGAATTTCCGAATCTCTGCAGGTGATGGGAGAAACTGCGAAAGACAAATTTGACGTCAGCAGAGGAAAGAGAGAGATCGGTATCTTTCGCTGACATGGAGCCAGGATACGATTGAAACAGACAGAAGGAAAAGAGGGAAAGATTATGCTTGACTATCAGGAGCTGGAACGCATCGGTCAGGAGTGCGGTTTTACGCATATCGCTCCGCTTGACGCGTCCACGATCCAAGTGCTTCCGGAGGTCCGGAAGATGTGTGAAAAAAACACGTGCCGTATGTATGGAAAGCGGTGGAGCTGCCCGCCGGGGGCCGGAACGCTGGAGGAATGCGAGGCGCGCGTGCGCAGATATACTTCCGGTATTCTCGTGCAGACAGTTGGCGAGCTTGAGGATGAACTGGACGGAGAAGCCATGATGGAGACGGAGGCGCTCCACAAGGAGAATTTTCAGCGGATGCGGGAAGTTCTGCATAAAAAGTTCCCGGGGATGCTCTCGATCGGAAGCGGCTGCTGTACCCGGTGCAAAGAATGCGCGTATCCGGATGCCCCGTGCAGATTTCCGGATGATATGTTCGCTTCGATGGAGGCGTACGGGATGCTGGTGACGGAAGTCTGTACCGCAAATGGAATGAGTTATTATTACGGTCCGTGCACGATCGCATATACGGCCTGTTATCTGCTGGAGTAGGAAGCATAACAGGTACAAAAGATACAAGAGGTGAGGCAAATGTCTGTATTGGAAGAAATCCGGTACTCAATTGAAAACGGCCGGATAAAAGATACAGACGATCTGATTCACCGGGCGCTGGAAGAAGGGATTGATCCGCAGGAGATCCTCGAAAGGGGAATGATACCTGCCATGCGCAGCGCCGGGAATGATTTTAAAAACGGAGAAGCGGACATTCCGCGTGTGCTGTCCGCGGCCCGCGGAATGCAGAGAGGGCTGAAAATTCTGGAGCCGCATATGCGCGATGAAAAACTTCCGTGTATCGGAACGGCGATTCTGGGAACCGTCGAGGGGGATCTCCATGATGTGGGAAAGAATATGGTTGCGATCATGTTCCGCTGCGCGGGTTTTTGTGTGATCGATCTGGGAGTGGATATCTCGGAGAAGCAGTTTCAGAAAGCGGTCCGGGAAAATCCAGATGCGTCGATCGTGTGTATTTCCTCGCTTCTGACGACGTCGGCCCCGGAGATGCGCAGTGTTGTGAAGGCGCTGCGGAAGATGGATAAGGAAAAACGGCTGAAGATCATGGTCGGCGGCGGCTGCATCACGCAGGAGTTCGCGGACGAGATCGGCGCGGACGCATACACGGAGAATGCAGTGGACGCCGCGGAGATGGCGAAGAAATTTGTCATGCCGTGAAAGGATCGGTGCGTGGAACGGGCAGAGCGAAAATGTTTTGCCGTTCTGCGCAGGCACGGCGAAGAAATTTGTCATGCCGTGAAAGGATCGGTGTGTGGAACGGGCAGAGCGAAAATGTTTTGCCGTTCTGCGCAGGCACGGCGAAGAAATTTGTCATGCCGTGAAAGGATCGGCGTGGGAAAGTGCAGAGCAAAAGTATTTTGTTGTCTGCCGTGAGCATGGAAGAAAGGCGGCGGGTTCCAGATGAGACTGACGGACCGAATCCTGCTGGCATATCTGCAGGAACGTTTTGAGGTGGAGGAGACGGAACGCATCGGAAGCTCCGGGCCGGTGCAGGGACCGCTTTTGTACGAGATGGGGGAGCGTCCTGAGGAAGGCTGGTTATATCTTCTGGATGGTGCCTCTGCGTTTCCGGAGAATATGGAGATACCGGAACAGACGCTTTTTATTTTCTGCGGCGGCATACGCGGGACGTTTCCTGCGCACGGCGCCGTGATTGTGCTTGCGGAAAAAGAAAGGCTTCCCGAGGTTTCGAACGCACTGGTCCGCGCGTTCCGCTTTTACGGAGAGTGGGAGCAGAAGCTGACGGAACTGCGTTTTGGGACGGGCGCTGTGGAGGATATGCTGGAGGCGTCTTTTCCGGTGCTGGGGAATCCTCTGGTGCTTTTCCTCGGCCATGATTTTACCATTGAGAAGCAGGTAGGCACGGAAGCCCTGTCCGAAAAGTATCCGTTTCTGGAATCGGGACAGGAACATATGGAGTATGTCAACGCGGTGCTTCAGGATCCCGGATATGAGAAGGAGCATCCGGGCGGCGGCTGTTACTGGGGGCCGGATTATATCACGGGTTTTCGATCACTGAACTGGAATATCAGAAAGGGCGGCGAGATAACGCACTGCCTGTGCCTGCTGGAATATAAGAAACGGCTTGCGGATGCTGACGGGGATCTTCTGGAGATTCTCGGACAGAACATCAAATATGTGCTGCAGAGCAGGGAAGGGCGCGGAGGCAGGCGCGATGAAAGCCTGCACAAGATCCTGCGCAGAATCCTCTCGGACCGGACGCTGGATTATATGGAGGCCAGCAGATATCTGACATCGCTGGGCTGGCAGAGGGAGCATCAGTATCTGTGCCTGGTCTATCAGCTGACCTATCTCGACCGGGGGAATCTTCCGACCAATTCCATCTGCAATTTTATGGAAGAACAGTACAAAGGCTGCAGCAGCTTTATATATGAGGGAGATATTGTCAATTTTTTTGATCTGACAGAGACAAAGCTGCCGCTGGATGAGGTGGCTTCGCAGCTCAAGCCGTTTATCCGCGACAGTTATCTGAAAGCGGGCTACAGCCGCGTGATGGAGGGACACATGGGGCTGCGGCGCCAGTATGTGCAGTCCTGTCTTGCGCTTGACGTCGGAGGCCGCCGCAAGCCGTATCTGTGGATCCATCATTTTAACCAGATCACAATGACTTATATTCTGGAGCAGATCACCAGAAAGCTCCCGGGCTCCATGCTCTGCCACGAGAAGCTGCTGGTCCTGCGGAAAATGGACAAAGAGAACGGAACGGAATATATGAAAACGCTCCGGACCTATCTCGATCAGCAGCAGAATGCGGTCAGGACGGCGAAGGAACTGTACATTCACCGAAGTACCTTTCTGTACAGGCTTGAGAAGATTAAAGAAATTCTGGACTCTGATCTCGACGACGCGGAGGAGCTGCTGTATCTGAACCTCTCGTTCCGGATGCTGGAGAGAGAGGAGATGTAAGAAGGGAAACGCTGATCAAAGTGTTTCCGAAGATACTTTTCCCGGGTTTTGCAGGCGGGAGTCCTGTGCGCCCGGAAAAATTGAGGAAATTAAGAGAATTAAGAAAATATTTAAGAATTGTCAGAAGGATTATTTTATACTGATACAAGTATGGGACGTATGAAAAGAAAAAAAGAGACAGTGCCCCGCTGTATGAGGTTTCCGCTGTTTTTGACGCTTGCGTGCAACTTTCTTGTCTATAACGGGTCGCGGCTGATTACCGCAGGAAGGCCGCATTACAGCCTCGGAGGCCGGCTTGACGCGCGGATCCCGTTTCTGCCGTGGACGGTCGTGATATATCTTGGCTGTTATCTGTTCTG
>CANQEC010000078.1 GCA_947594335.1 uncultured Lachnospiraceae bacterium | reverse complement strand
AAGGCGCGAAGCAATCCGTGGTATCTGTATAAAAAAGATGTGCACATCGGAAGAAGCCCGAAACAATAGTTTTATCAAAATTGTAAAGAAAAATTAAATAAAATTTAAAATTAAAGAACAATACTTGCCAGATTCAGACGGGCATGATATGATATGAACATATTTTTTGCGCACAGAATATTTATGGAAATATCTGTGGGAGTATAGGTTAGAATGGAGGTTACAAGGGATGAAGAACAAAAAAACATTATTGCTGATGCTGGCACTGGCGGTTTCAGTTACCGTTTTTGCGGGAGGCTGTGACAAGCTGAAGAAAGAACCACAGACAGAGAAAGTCACGGAAGCGCCGACCGAGAAGCCGACGGAAGCACCTACGGAAAAGCCGACGGAAGCACCTACAGAGAAGCCGACGGAGGCGCCCACGGAACCTCCCACGGAATCTGAGACCCAGCCGAAAGTTCTGACTCCGGCTGAGGAGAAAGCGCAGGAGACTCAGTTTGATCAGATCCGGATCATGTACGCGAAGGACGATGTAAACGTCCGCGAGCAGCCGGATACGAGCACCCAGGATAATATTTTCTACAGCTACTATCAGGGAGATCAGCTTACCGTAGTCGGAGAGACTCCGAACTGGTACGTGGTGGACGTTGATGACTATGAGGTCAACGGCTATATGTCAAAGCAGTTCGTTTCCGATACAAAGGTGGATCCGAAGACGGAGGAGGAGCGCGAGCAGGTGATCGCCCAGGAGCTTGAGGGGACAACAACTCCTTCGGATTCGGGGGATGCCCCGAGCGATACCGTGGCTGCGAATACTTCGTCCGGGACTTCAGCGGATACCGCAGCTGCCGACGCGAGGTACGGCGTCCAGAGCTACGCGGAAAGTTATCCGGTCTATGCGACGACCGGCGCCAATCTCAGAGCAGAGCCGGCGCAGGACAGTGAGATCATAAAGACGGTTCCGTCGGGCAGCCAGCTGACGGCGATCGGTTATACGGACAAATGGTATAAGGTTGATATGGACGGAACGATCGGTTATGTAAATATGAATCTGTTCTCAACAGAGCCGCAGCAGTAATTTCTGTGCGGCACTGATGGCATCTCGCGGATGAGTCTGCAAGGTTTGCGCCGTCCGCGGGAAAAGAGATGGAAAGAGAGAAAAAGATACGGAAAACTTCAGGGGCACCCTTTTCGGGTGCCTCTTTCGTGTCTATGCGCAGGCCCGGGCAGGGAAATCAGCTGCTGCCGCAGCACCCGGGCCGCGCAGACGAGCAGGAGGAAAACCGCCTCCTCCTCGATCGCAGACCTGCGTAGAAAATTAGAGGTTGACAAACAGGTTTCCCTACTGTATACTATGTGTATTAATACTAATAGTACACTTGGTACGCAAAAAGTGCGTAAGATTTGTACCGGTACAGAAGGGAGGCGGCCCATGATAGGTATTGACCTGCAGAACCGCAAGCCGATCTATGAGCAGATTGTGGAGCGGTTCCAGACACTGATCGTCAATGGAATCCTGGAACCGGACAGCCAGATGCCCTCAGTACGTGCTCTGGCGGTGGAGCTTTCGATCAATCCGAACACGATTCAGAAAGCTTATGCGCTTCTGGAGCAGGAGGGCTATATTTATCCGGTGAAGGGGCGGGGAAATTTTGTTTCCGGAAATGAGGGATTGAAGGTGAAGAAGCAGGAGAGCGTGTACCAGTCGCTGAAGGAGCTGGTGGAGAAGGGGAAGGAGCTTGACATTCCGTGTGAGGAGTTTGTAAAGCGTGCACGGGAATATTTTGGAGAGGGGGATGAGAAGAGCCTATGATCAGGATAGACAATGTTTCGATGCGCTTTGACGATATCCTGGCACTGGATCATGTGAGCGCACAGATGCAGACCGGATCCATCTTCGGCCTGGTCGGGACGAACGGCGCCGGCAAGAGCACACTGCTTCGCGTGGTCAGCGGCGTGCTGAAGCCGCAGGAAGGCAGCGTGACGGTCGATGACAAGCCGGTGTGGGAGAACCCGGCAGCCAAGGAGCGGGTCTGCTTTATCCCTGATACGGCATGGTTTTATCCCAACGCGACGCCGCTCGGGATGATGGAGTACTATCGTCTGCTGTATCCGCGGTTTGACGCGAAGCGTTATCAGGAAATGCTCGTGAAGTTTGATCTGGATCCGAAAAGGAAGCTTTCCACGTTTTCCAAAGGTATGAAGAAGCAGGTCTCCGTGCTGCTCGGTGTCTGCGCCAACACGGAATATCTGCTCTGCGACGAGACGTTCGACGGGCTGGATCCGGTGATGCGCCAGGCAGTGAAAAGCCTGTTTGCCTCCGAGATCCTGAACCGGGATTTCACGCCGGTTATCGCCTCGCACAGCCTGCGCGAGATTGAAGATATCTGCGACCATGTGGGTCTTCTCCACAAGGGAGGAATCCTGTTTGCGAAGGATCTCGACGAGATGAAGCTCCGTATTCATAAAGTACAGTGCGTAATTCCGGATCCGGCGCTTGAGAAGGAGCTGCATGGGGAACTGGAAATTCTGCAGTACGACAAGAGGGGATCTCTGCTCACGCTGATCGCGCGGGGAACGCGGGATCAGGTGCTTCGGAAGGTGCAGGAGAAGCAGCCGCTGTTCTGCGAGATCCTGCCGCTGACTCTCGAGGAAATCTTTATCAGTGAAACGGAGGTGGCCGGATATGACATCAAAAATCTCGTTTTTTAAGCTGGCGCGCGATGAGTGGAAGAAGCTGACGTGGGTCACGGCCCTTTTTGGGATTATTTTCGGACTGCTGCTCCCGTTCCGTGTTCTGATCGTGATGGCAGGGGAAAGCAGGTATCTCGACTCGATTCACGGGGCAAACCTGGCCAGGCTTTCCACATATTACTGGGAACAGCTGGGATTCGGGCACTGGGAGGTTTCCATATTTGTGATCGCGGCGGGCGCGTTCTGTGCACTGTGCGCGTTTGGCTATCTGCATTCGCCGGTAAAGCTGGATTTTTATCACAGTCTGCCCATAAAACGCCAGACGCTTTTTGCCGCAAAGCTCGTGGGGAGCGCGTTTACCTTCATTGCTCCGTATGTGATCTGCCAGGTGCTCGTGCTGCTGGTGGGCGTCGTCTACAAAGTGACCTGGGCGGCAGGTACGGCGGAGGTGATCGCATCCACAGGCTTTGGGATCCTGCAGTTTCTGACAAGCTACGCCGGTACGCTCCTCGCGGTCATGCTGACCGGGAAAATGCTGACGACGGTTCTGGCGGTAGGAGTACTCGGCTGCTATATTCCCATGTGGTGGCTTTTGTCGGCCATTTTGAAAGAGATGTTTCTTCCGGCCTGGGCAGGGAGCGCTTATTCGGACTGGGGTGCGGTTCTGCGCTTTTCTTCTCCGTGGGCGTTCGCCTTGATGCGGGATCTGAACTGCCGGAAAAGTCTGGTCAACGGCAGCTGGCAGATAACCTGGCCGAAGGCCGCGGCTGTGCTGCAGCTTATCCTTCTGATCGGGGCGCTGCTGGCAGTCTCCCTGCTTCTCTATCAGAAAAGGAAGACGGAGCGCGCGGGCTGCGCGATCGCCTTTTCGTGGATGGAGGGGCTGATCAAGATCGCGCTTGTGATCCCGACTTCGCTGTTCGCAGGGCTGGTGGCCTGTGAGATTTTCGAGGACAGCATGATATGGGCGGTTGTTTTTATTCTGCTGTTTGGCCTGCTTGGCGGCATGATCATGGAGTTCATTTACCGCTGGGATATCCGGCAGGTGTTTGCGAATAAGGCGCAGCTGGTCTTTGCGCTCGCGGTATCCTGCGTGATTCTCGTGGCATTCCGCTATGACATATCCGGCTACAATACCTGGATTCCCGGGAAGGAGGAGGTCGCCGCGATGGCCATCAGCAGCCGATACGGCAGTTTTGGAGACTATCGGGTCTGGGTTCCCAAAGATCAGGAGTCCCACGAGCGGGAGATCGATTATCTGGAAACGGAAAATATTGATCCTATCTACAGAGCTGCCCAGGCAGGTGTGGAATATTTTTCCGGAAAAGATCTGAACCGGGAGCAGCTTGAGGAGAAGGGGATCAGCTTTACAAGAGCGGAAATAAAATACCGGCTGAAAAACGGGAAGGAAGTATACCGCGAGTATACGGTACCGCTGGAGCTTGTCACGGAAAGCATCAGCGAACTGCTGGAGGATCCCGGATACCGCGAGCGGTTTTATCCGATCATGCGGTGTGATACAGATCAGATAGATTATGCGAATATTTATCTGGATGATGAAATGAAAAAGGAGCTGGCACAGGCCGGACTGCAGGCAGAGAATGGAGAATCTGAGGAAGAATCCAGATCGGAGGAGAACCTGGAGACATCTGAAAAACCAGAGGAAGAATATTCAGAGGCAAAATATGCGGCTGACATCGAACTTCCGCCGCCATCCGACGTCGAGACAGCAGAGGAGGACGACACCGTATCCCAGTGGTATGGGGATTCGATTATGATTGATGGCAAGGAGGACTTAAGACAGCTGGCCGAGGCATATCGGAAGGATCTGCTTTTGGCATCGTATAAGGATGTGATGCGTTTTTCCGGGCAGGAAGGATCTCTTGACTTTTGGGTCAAAGATCAGAAGGGCAAGGCGAACTATATCGCAGACTATGGCAGCTATGGCCTGACCGCGGATTTTGCAGAGACAATGAAATTTCTGAAAGACTGGATTGCCAGAGAGACGGCCAGAATAAGTAATTCGGATGGCTGAACGAAGGGACTGTCGGGAAATATGTTAACCGGGAGCTTGTTATAATCCAGTTGTACACATGTCTGAGACAGATGTCTGCTCTGAGGCGGATGCAGTCCGCCGCAGACAGACAGATGTAACGAAGACTAGGTGAACAACGGATTTGTAACAAGCTCCATTAGTCATTTTCCGACAGCCCGGTTTTTATTTTCCGCCGGTTGGCGCCAGCATCGGCAGCACTTCCTCAAAGTTCACGCCGTAATCGTGATGATCCGGGTCAGCCAGCGTGCATTTTAAGCATGCCACGATAAAATCAGCTGCCAGTTTAAAGGACTCATAGACAGATTTTCCCTGCAGTACGGCGCCTGCGAAACAGCTCGCGAAGCAGTCTCCGGTGCCGTGGAAGCTGACAGGGAGCCACTCGTTGAAATAGGATTCAAATGTGTCGGAAGCCGCGTCGTACGCCATGACGCCGAGTTCCTTTTCGTGGAAGGAGACGCCGGTGAGCACGGCCTTTTTCGCTCCGAGATCACAGAGACGGCGCAGCACGTCTTTAATATACTCCTCGCTGTATCCCTGTGCCTGATAGTCCAGGCCAAGCATGAACGCCGCCTCCGTCAGATTCGGGAGAATGATGTCGGCTTTTCCGCACAGGCCGGCCATTTTTTTCGCGAAGGCCTCATCAAAGCCGACGTACAGTTTTCCGTTGTCGCCCATGGCGGGATCCACGATGCGCAGCGTACGGTCGTCGTTCGCAAACATTTCAAAATAATTCTTTACAATTTCAATCTGCTCATCGGAGCCGAGATATCCGGTATAGATCGCGTCAAATTTGAAATTCTCTTTCTTCCAGTGACTGGCGATCGGCATGAGGTCCTCGGTCAGATCGCGGAACGTAAAATCTGAAAACTGCGTGTGTGTGGAGAGAACTGCTGTCGGAAGAATGACAGTTTCATGCCCCATCACGGACAGAATCGGGAGGGCGACCGTAAGCGAGCAGCGCCCCAGACAGGAAATATCCTGGATTGTCATAATTCGTTTCATAAGAATCCTCCTTTTATTGAGAAAGCTCTGTCTCTATGCAGAGGCAGACGGCAAGCTTGCTTGCCGGACTGACTATGCATAAGCGATCTGAAGAGCTTTCCTGTATGTATTTAACAGATTATCAAGAGTATACCAGCAGTCTGGCTTTTTTCCATAGCCAGAAACAGAAAATTGAAGCAGGCCAGTTTTTTGCCTCTGCCGATTAAAAGCGATGACTTGCGCAGCCGGAAAGAATCAGGTATACTGGAAAAGATGACAGGAAGTCAACAAAAGGCAGCGGGGGAAGAATGGAAAGATGTTTGGAGAATGCCATGCGCATCTGATCATGGATGCGGTAAATTACAGAAAAGCTGTTCAGCTCCACAAAAACGGAGTCAATGAACAGGATATAAGAGACAAGCTGGAGCTGTACAGAAAATTCGGGATCACGTTTGTCCGCGACGGCGGCGACGCGCTCGGCGTCTCCAGGCGTGCGGCGCAGCTTGCCCCGGAATACGGAATCGATTACCGGACGCCGGTTTTCGCGATCCACAAAAACGGGCATTACGGCGGGATTGTCGGTTTTGGATTTGACACGATGCGGGAGTATCATCAGCTGGTGCTGACGGCGCGGAAGCAGGGCAGTGATTTTATTAAGATCATGATTTCCGGGATCATGGATTTTGCCGGGGACGGCGGCGTGACGGAGGAGCCGCTTACCCGGGCGGAGATCGGAGAGATGATCCATATCGCGCATGAGGAGGGCTTCGCGGTGATGGCCCATGTGAACGGGGCGCGGGCCGTGCAGGACGCGGCGGAGCAGGGAGTGGATTCCGTCGAGCACGGCAATTTTATGGACGAGGAGAGCCTGAAGGCGCTTGCCGCGTCGCACGCCGTCTGGGTTCCGACGCTTGTGACGATCTCAAATCTGAAGGGGAGCGGCCGCTTTGACGATACTGTGATCTGCCGTCTTGAGCGCCTCCAGTCGGGAAATATCCGAAGAGCGTATGAGCTGGGAGCAAAGATCGCGCTTGGGAGCGACGCCGGCGCGTGGCATGTAAAGCACGGGCAGGGACTGGTCGATGAATACAATCTGTTTGCGGCGATCCTTACAGATAAAGACCCTGCCGATGTAAAAAAACGGCTTGCGGAGGCGGAAAATATGATCTGTAAAAAATTTAAAAAAACTGATTAAGATTAAGTTACGGAAATGTTAATCTTGTGCTTTCGCAAAGAGAATCGCCATTATGCAACTTGCGCAAGCGTTCATGTCGTGGTATTATTTCTGTAACGGTATTGAAAAATACCTTTTTTCGTTTTGTCCGGGAGGGAGTATAAACAGGCTGCAGGGCAGCAGGATTCGGACAGGGGTATCAGGTAGAATGGAGGGCGTAACATGAGAAACCGAGGAAAATATTTTGCAGGGGCTCTTGTTTTGTCGCTTGGTCTGCTGATATTTGCCGGAGGATGTGATAAGGAGACGGTCAGGGAGACGGAAAAGCCTTCTGAGCGTCTGACAGAATCGGAAATACAGACGGAACCAGAGACACAGACAGAGTCGGAGATGGAGACGAATGTTGAGTATACAGCGCAGGATAAAAGCGTCAGGATCACGCTTCCGGACAGTACCTGGAAGGTGACTCAGGATGTGGATGAGATGCGGGTATTCTCCGGCGGCACGGCGATGATCAATATTGTTCATGCGGCTGACGAGAATCAGATGAAGAGGAATATTTCCTCCGTCGCAAGATCGCAGGAGGAGCTTGAGAGAAACCTTTCGAATCAGTATCCGGGGGAGAATGCTTTTAAGATCGAAAGTTTTGAAAGTCTAGGCGCGGATACGCTGAATACATATGAATATGTGGTGAGCTACAATTCCACCAGCATGTGGGCGTACGCCGTCACATACGGGATCATTGCAAAGGATCAGGCCTATGTTGTCACGGGAACCGTTACCGATGACAACAGACCGCTTCTCGATGCGGTCATCAAGGCGGTTGAGAGCTTCACGGTGCTGAATAATCCGGCTTTTGCCGAGATCACCCGCCCGGTGCAGAATAAGACCGGACAGAATCAGTCGGAGAGCGGCAGCCAGTCGGAGAGCGAGCAGACAAACGCGGCTTCCTCAGCGGAAGAGGAGCTTAAGTCGCTTACGGATTACGGGACATCCGCCACGCTCTACGCGTCTGATGTCGTGAACGTGCGCTCCGAGCCGAGCACGGAATCAGAGAGTAACATTATCGATTCCCTCGCCAAAGGGGACGCCGTCACGGTGGTCGGTGAGACTTCCCAGTGGTTCAAGGTGAATATCAACGGGAATATCGGTTATATATCGAAAGCGTTTCTTGTATCGTCCCCGCCAGGTTCGGGATCTGACAGCTCGAATGAATCTGAAAATTCGAACAACGCGTCAGGACAGGATTCCGGAAATACCGGTTCCGACGGAAATGCAGAGCAGCAGGCGGAGTACAACAGCACGGTGGATTACGGTACCAGCTACACGTATTATACGACGACGGATGTGAATATGCGCTCCGGCCCGAGCACCGGTTCGGACAAGGTCGGCGGACTGAACGGCGGCACGGCTATTACGGTGATCGGGGAGACCGCGAACTGGTTTATCGTGTCGGTCAACGGATCCCGGGCCTATATCAGCAAGGCATATGTCAGCTCGACGGATCCCGGCACTTACGGAAACGGCAGTTCGTCCGGAGGTGATACGTCCGGCGGAGGCTCCGGATCGTCCGGCGGGGATACATCCGGCGGAAACTCCGGATCGTCCGGCGGAGATACGTCCGGCGGGAATTCCGGATCGTCCGGAGGGGATGCGTCCGGCGGGAATTCCGGTTCCTCCGGCGGAAGTTCCGGATCGGCTCCCGGGTCGGTCAGCGGTACGATCACGAGCGCCGGTGTGGGTGTGATCGTTGTGGCAGGAGACGACGGCAAAACCTATACGATCAATACAGGGGATGCATCGGTTTCCGCTGCTGACGGTATTTATTCCGGGCTGTATGTATCGGTCGGAATCGATTCCACGCTGTCTGACGGAACCCTGCATGCCACCAGTGTGACAGGTTATTAAGTGTATAAGTCCAGTCTCAAAGCAGAGACTGGACTTATATTTATGACGCTGCCCGCAGTGCAGGCAAGGAGTTTAGACAAAATTCCCGCGGTCTTATGGCCGCGCGGACGGGCAGGAGGAAAAGCTTCCTGCCCGATTAAGGAGGAAGGAGGAAATGTATGGTTCGGATGAAAGGCTTTACTGTGCGGCTGCCTCGGCAAACTCTGTGTTTACCAGATCTTCGTACGGTACACGGTTTTCCAGCTCACCTGCGCTCTCCAGGATATCCTGCAGAAGCTCGAAGCTATCCTTTTCAAAGATCAGATCTTCTTTCCAGGTATCCTGCTCATGGTAGCGCGTCACGATCGCGGTCAGTGTATCGGAGTCCGTCTCCGCAAACTGCGGGGCGATGACCTCTGCGATTTCTTCGGGCGTGTGCGTGTTCACGTAATCCATTCCTTTCTGCAAAGCGTTGGTGAACGCCTGAACAACGTCCGCATGTTCTTCAAGGAAGCTGGATTTTGCGCAGTAGGCCGTATACGGAACGTAGCCGGAATCCGTGCCGAGGGAAGCGATGACATAGCCTGCGCCCTCTTTTTCAAGGGTGGTGGCCCCGGGCTCGAATTCAACGGTGAAATCCGCCTGCCCGCCCGAGAAGGCGGCCGCCGTGGATCCGAAATCGATGCTCTGGTCGATATTTACCTCGGAAGGATCAATACCGTTCTGCTTCAGGATATATTCGAATACCATTTCCGGCATGCCGCCCTTGCGGCCGCCGAGCACATCTTTTCCGATCAGGTCGCTCCACTTAAAATCTTTTATATCTTCCCGCGCCACAAGGAAGTTGCCGGCGCGCTGCGTAAGCTGCGCAAAGTTGACCGGCGCGTCCGCGGCTCCTCCGCTGTAGGTATAGATTGAGGCTTCGGATCCCATAAAGCCGATATCAGCGTCGCCCGACAGCAGGGCTGTCATGGTTTTGTCGGCGCCGAACCCGCATACCAGTTCCAGATCGATGCCCTCCTCCTCAAAATAGCCCAGTTCGATTGCCGCGTACTGCGGCGCGTAGAAGATGGAATGGGCCACTTCATTCAGCGTTACCCTGACGGGTTCCTCGCTTTCCTGGGCGAAGGAAGACAGGGGCAGGGAACCGGCCGCGAATGCCGCCGCGATCAGCAGCGGAAGAAATCTTTTTCTCATAAATGCTCTCCTTTTCTTTAACTATCGTAATATATGCGG
>CANQEC010000077.1 GCA_947594335.1 uncultured Lachnospiraceae bacterium | reverse complement strand
GAGAACCTGCGAGCCGGGAATCCTCAAGTGAATTTCCAACCCAGATGCCGTAGGTTCCGGCCTCGAGGAACCAGGCCGCCTGCTCCTCACAGTAAGACGCGAGCTGTTCCAGCGCAAAGGTGATCTCCATCGTCTGCTGCTGCCCCGGCTGCAGCAGTCCCGTTTTCCCAAATCCGGCCAGACGGCGGAACTCCTTCGGATGCTTCCCCTGCGGGCAGGAGACATAAATCTGCACGACTTCTTTTCCCGCAAAGGCAGCGCCTGTGTTCTTGATTTCTGCTTTCACCGACACTTCCGGATGTTCTGCCCCGATTCCCCTGACAGAAATCTCCCCCGCATTCAGCTCAAAATCTGTGTAGGAGAGCCCGTACCCGAAACAATAGCGCGCCGGGACATCAAACGTGTCAAAATAGCGGTATCCTACATAAATACCTTCTTTGTATTCTTCTTTATACAGGTTCCCGCTTTTGAAACTAAAAAAGGAAGCATTCGGATAATCCTTATAGTCAAACGCCCATGTGTCTGTCATTTTCCCGGACGGAGTCACGTCTCCGGAAAGCACATCCGCAAACGCGTTTCCGCCCTCCTGCCCCGCCTGCATAAACTGCAGAATCGCCCGGATATTCGGAAATTCTTCTGTAAACGCCAGATCCACCAGACCGCCGGTATTCACTACCAGAACCACATTCTGATAGCAGGCGGAAACCTGACTGATCAGGGCCTTCTCCTGCAAAGTAATGTAATAATCGCCCTCGGTATCATGCCTGTCCGCGTTCTCCCCGGCGATGCGGCTCAGAACGAAAACCGCGGTATCCGCGCCGTCCGCTTTAGCTGCCTCCTCGTCAATCGGAGATCCGCACGGTGTCTGAAACTGGGAAGCGGAATATGCCGCGAAAAAATTCCCGTCATACTCCTTCATTTTTGCAAAGATATCATTTTTCCAGTCCAGCCTTGCCTGTGTATACAGACGTTCATATTCCTCCAGCCATGCTCTGCTTGTCACCTCATACCCCGCATTTGCCACACCCTGATAAATATTCACACAGTCACGCTCATTCACATCGCCGGAGCCTGTCCCGCCTTTGATCGTTTTCACCGCGCCTGCACCGTAGAGACCGAGCTTCGTCTCCTTTTTCAGAGGCAGAAGATTTCTCTCATTCTTCAGCAGAACAAAGCCCTCGGCCGCCGCACGCCGCGCCAGTTTTCGATTAACAGTCTCCCGCTCTGTCACCTGAGTCGTCACCTGCCCGGGAAAATCACGTTTTTTCAGTTTCATAAATATCCTCCTCTTATCACATGAGAATTTTTCCATTCATGATCCGGGGTCAAAAGGTATTTTGCCCTCTATGATGACCGGAGATCCTAAATCGAGCAAGAGTCGGTTTTTCCTCCTGCTCGTCCGCGCAGGACGGTGTCTGTGTGTGGACCTGCAGTCCCGAAATCCTATAGAACAGATCAGGCACTACATACGCTTCCCAAGCTGCCAGAACGCGACCGCACTCGCCGCAGCCACGTTAAGAGAGTCCACGCCATGCGTCATCGGGATCATCACGGTATAATCGCAGGCTTTTATTGTAGAATCCCGAAGTCCTTCGCCCTCGGTTCCCAGAATCACTGCGAGCCGTTTCTCTCCCGCCGGCCGCGGATCATCAACCGAAAGGGAATCCTCCCGCAGAGCCATCGCCGCAGCCGCAAACCCCATGCGCTTCAGCCGCCCTACGTAATTCGTTTTTTTCTCAGGATGCCGCGCGGCCCCGGCAGACGGTTCAAGCCTTCGTTCTCCTGCATTGTCCAGCTCCGTTTCAGAACGCTGTACGGCCCTGACAGACGGTTCAGGCTTTCGTTCCGCTACATTGTCCGGCTCCGTTTCAGAACGCCGCGCAGCCCCGGCAGACGGTTCAAGCCTTCGTTCTCCTGCATCAGACGGTTCCGCCACATCAAGATATGTCCACGGAATCTGGAAGACTGTCCCCATGCTCACACGCACGGACCGCCGGTAAAGCGGATCGCAGCAGGCCGGCGTCAGCAGCACGGCATCAAAATTCAAAGCCGCGGCGCAGCGGAAGATCGCCCCGACATTCGTCGGATTCACAACGTCCTCCAGCACGGCAATGCGGGCCGCTCCCCGGCATACCTCCTCCACGGAGGGAAGAACACGTCTTCTCATGACACAGAGGACCCCCTGTGTCATCCCAAACCCGGTGATCTGCAAAAGAACCTCCCGGCTGGCTACATAGACCGGGATATCTTTGCACCGTTCGATGATCTCCTTTGCCTGTCCTTCGATCAGGCTCTTTTCGATCAGCATCGAAAGCGGCTCATATCCCGCATCCAGCGCGCGGCCGATGACCCGCAGACTCTCGGCGAGAAAAATTCCGGGGGCAGGTTCATAGTACCGCAGCAGCTGAACCTCCGACCTGCAAAGATAAGGACGCAGCTCCTTTGCGCTCAGATCATTCACTTCCATTATATTTGCCTCAAGCATCCCGTCAATCCCTCTTTGCTTTTTATTTCTTCAGCCCCGCTTCAGCAGACAAAGCCTATCTTCTCGCCTTCCCGGTCATCTGCTCAATCTCAAATTCATAGACTGTCACCTCGTCCAGGGAAGCCTTGGCGTATCGCCTTCCCTTCTCCTCAAAATCAGGACTCAGTTTTTTAACCAGCTGCATCAGACCGCCCAGCTTATCCTCACTCTTTTTAAGCTTTCCGAAAGCGATCACACTCTCATACTTTGTGGAAAACTTTTCCGGAAGCAGCTCCGTATCCCCGACAACCGTAAAGCATGCCCTGATCTCTCCGGAAACGCTGTCATTCAGCAGTCCCGGTTCCGCCGTGTGATGAAAATACAGCTTCCCATCCTCATACGCATAGCTGAGCGGAAGACCGTAAGGATATCCGTCTTCACATACTATAGATAAGATTCCATATTTACCGGCACGCAGAAGCTCTTCCGCCTCCTCCGGCGAAAGCTGCCGGTCCTTTCTTCGCATTTCCCGTTTGATTCCCTGTTCCATTTTGTTCACTCCTCTACGCCCATTCTCGGCAAACCGACCGGAACACGCTGTATATCTTCAAAGCTATCCCGTCTCTCAGCGGCATCACCGAATGATCATCTCAGATATTCCCCTTTGCTGAACCTGCTGACTTATTATTCTTCTTCACAATATCCGGAGACATCTGTTTCCCGGATGTCGCACGATACAGTTTCCGCCTGTGTCCCAAAACACTTCTATGGGGTTAATCACCAACAGGCCACTGCTCCGCTTCCATACGCATCATAAGTTGTCTGATAAAATATTGAAAGCTTGGTGAAGAATTCCTCTCAAACCGGATATTTCTTCCGATTTTATCGGCCCATTCTTTTTTCATTTTCCCAATCTCATTGTATGATTTGCCAGTCACTTTTTCAAGCTTTTTCAATCCTCCAGGATATACCATATCAGCCAGCACCTGCCATGTATCACACAATCCATCCTGCTCATACTTTTTTATGGGGGCTTTTTTGACATTGGGGTATGCTTCTTCTATTGCATTTATATCTCCCAACAGCCATGCCTCCATTTCTTTTACCGCAATGCAAAAAACATGGTCTGTCAATATCATATTATCACGGGCAATACAATTCAGCTGCTTCCGAAAATTTTCTGTATCCCTCTCATCATTGTCAAGTACGATAAAAAGTGATGCCTGCTCCATATGACGCAGTATTTTATCAAATCCTTTTAAGTACATGCTAAGGTCATTCAGTAATTTTCCTGTCTTTCTGTCCGAAGCCGTTCCCTTTGCGGGCAAATTACCAATTCCTTTAAAGTATTTTGTCTTCCATGAAATATCTTTATCTGGATATATTCCGGATATTCTGCGCATCACATGTCCCACCAGCACTTCCGTGGATTCATCTTCAATCAAAAAATGAATGTACATCTGCTACTCCATCCCCTCAAAATACCTGCTGTACCACATGTCTCCCACGGTAACTCCCCCTTCCGCCAGTTCTTTTACGAAAGGATACTCCGCCGCGCGCTTAGCTACAGAACAGCCATCTGATCCTTTTGTCAAAACCCAGACGTCATCCGGCGACAACGCGTTTACAAAAAAAGGACTGTGTGTTGTAATAAAAAACTGCTTTGTATATCCGCCTCTGAGGTTCTTTTTCATTTCTTCCGCAAGTTCTCCCAGATAATGATGGTACAGCCCGTTTTCCGGTTCCTCAATGAATACAAGGCGTCTGGGATTTTTTTCATGCAGAAGCAGATAATAGGCAAACAGCTTCAGCGTTCCATCCGACATCCTTGACGAATAAAAAGGTGTATCAAAACCTTTTTCCCAGAAACGCAGCATCATCTGTCCATTATCAAATTTCTGAGGTTCAATTTTTTCAATTCCAGGAAGCTTTGACTGAATCAGCTGCAGTACCTTTTCAAATTCTTTTTTGTTTTCACGGTACATATACTGCGCGACATTGTTAATATTACTTCCGCTTCTGTCCAGATATGGCTGGGGCGCCGAAGTCTGAAGTTTCCTTGCCTCATCCGGTGAAAAATAACAGAGATACCAGCTTTTTAAAAAAGAGAGAAGCTGTTCAATACGATCATATTGTTTCATAGCTCCCAATGTAACAATCCCTGGTTTCCGGATATCCGCCAGTTCTACTTCTTTTTTCTGAGCCTTACTGTTCTCTCCTCCAAACACATTCCCATCTTCATCCTGCCCTCCTTCTTTTCCTTCAAATGCATATCCTTTGCCATTTTGCAGATGCAGAAAAGAAAGAGGACGCCCGATTTTCTGGATCCGATAACGCAGCCGCTCCAGCTGTATATAAGGCCTCCCCATTTTATCCAGATTAATTTCCAGTTCATAAGTGATCGGAGTAAGACGGCTGCTTTCTCTGTAATACAGTTCGAATGAGATCGGACCATCGGCCCCCCGCGAAAGAATTCCTTCAAATCCGCCCCTGTTATTCATATCGCAGGCCGCTTCCACGCCAAGCTCCAGACAATCGGCAATAAAACCAAAAACATCGGCAAGGGTACTTTTTCCGCTTCCGCTTGCCCCTATAACAGCCGTCAGATTGCCTAATGGCTGCCGATTCCTGTGTGACAGTGTCCTGCCTATAATAACATTTTTTAATGGTCCATAGTTCTGAATCCTGATTCCCTCGATTTTTCCCACTTCAAACCTCCATTCATGCCTCTCCATGCCTGCATGGAACGCATGACCTTCCGGCCTTCTGATCTAACTGTACCGAAAACATATATTCCTAGCCAGTTTCCATGCAGGCAAACGCATGATTTTCTGCATCTCACCCTTCAAATACTCCCGCCACTTTCTCCAGCAATTCCCTGATCGGCAGATGCTGCGGGCACTGTTCTTCACATTCGCCGCATTTCAGGCATTCTGACGGTTTCTCATGCTCCCCGCCGACCGCCTGGTCGTAACCTCTGCGGGTGACGGGCGTCAGACCGAACTGCACGGTATTGTTATAGGCTTTGAACAGATCCGGAATCTGGATCTTCTGCGGGCAGCCTGCCACACAGTAGGCGCATCTGGTACAGGCGATCGTCGGAAGCTTCTTCAGCTCCTCCACGACTTTTTGGATCGCCTGCTTCTCTTTTTCACCGAGCGGCTGGAAATCCTTCATATAAGAGGTATTGTCCTGAAGCTGCGCAAAATCGGACATTCCGCTGAGCACAACGGCGACATTCTCAAGCGAAGCGGCATAGCGGATCGCGAAGGAAGCAAGGGACGCTTTGGGATCCAGCGCGTGAAGCAGAGATGCCGGTTCGTCCGCGAGATTTGCGAGCGTACCTCCCTTGACCGGTTCCATGACGATCACCGGAATTCCGTGCCGGACCGCAGTCTCATAGCAGGCGCCGGACTGCACATTCTCCGAATCCCAGTCATAGTAGTTGATCTGCAGCTGCACAAACTCGATCTCCGGATGGCGTCCAAGCACACCGTCAAGCACCTCCGGCGTGTCATGGTAGGAAAATCCGATATGACGGACTTTTCCGGCCGCCTTCATCTCCTGCAGGAAACGGAATCCGCCCAGCTTCTCCATCTTCTCGATACGCTCTGTATCAAGCGCGTGCAGCAGATAAAAATCAAAGTATTCCACGCCGCAGCGCTCCAGCTGCGTATTGAAGTACTTCGCAAAGTCAGCGTACTCATTGACCATCCATACCGGCATCTTGTCCGCAAGCAGGTAGCGGCTTCTGTCATAGCGGTCTGTCAGGCAGCGCTTCACGGCCGCTTCCGACTTTTCATTGTGGTACGGATACGCTGTGTCGAAATATATAAAGCCCTGCTCCAGATATGTATCGATCATTTTACAGAACTGTTCCTCGTCGATGCGCTCCGCATCCCCGTCAAGCACAGGCAGACGCATGCATCCAAACCCCAGTTTTTTCTTCATCTCATCCTTGATCATAAAACCTCCATCCTTTCTTAAATTATATTAGCTTGTCAGGTTATTTGATTAATTTGACCCGATTTCATTTCAATCATACCACATGCTCTTTTTCTTTTCTACTAAAACAGAGGATGTTAATCAATATAATTTTTTATAATAAGATTGGGATGTATACAGCACTGCCGCCGGATTGTTCCCGGTCACCCGGTCTTTCACGATCAGCGTCGTTGTCGGCGCTTTCGAATATTTGTAAAACAGAGAATCATGTCCCACACAGAGACCCACGACAATGTTAAAATCCGTTCCCTCTTCTTCCAGCAGCCGTGCCTGAAGAATCGGATTGCACATGTTATTTCCTATCGAGCAGCACTCCGGAGAAATTCCCACATCCGTTTTCGGCGCGGCCCCCGCCTTGCAGGCAATTCCAAAAACCTCGAACCCATGATTTCGCAGAATATCCGCCAGAATCCTGGTCTCCCGGATCAGGCCCACGCAGCAGGCGATTCCAAGTTTGCGGTATCCCATCCGGGCGGCAAATTCCATGGTTTCCTCCACGCGGCACCACCGACAGTACCCTTCATATTCTACGGCAGCGGCCGTCTGCATGATCTTCCGGTTTTCTTCTTCCTCGTAACATGCCATCGCCTCTTTCTTTATATCCGGGTCCATGTGTACCGTCTGACAAAACGGAGGATACTCTTTTCCCAGTCCCTTGCAGTTTACAACCCCGCAGTCGGCACAGCTTCTCTTTATTTCTTTTCTGTCAGCAGAATTTCTCTCTGTATCCGGCATTTTCATCCTTCCTTTCTTACTTCAGCAGTTTTTTATCCAGACGGACAGGAAAACTCTCCGCTCTTTTCTGTACATTATGAGTATATAAAAAATCCAGTTCTTACGCAAGATATGGCAGCTTTTTCTGCAAACAAAAGCATCCCTGGAATCTTTCTCCAGAGATGCTTCTGCCATTTCGCAGCTATTAACTTACCTTTCAGGTGGAATATACTTTATTTGATAAACTTCACTTCCGGATAGATCGCCTGTTTCGCGGCTTCTTTCCTCTCGTTAAAGATCACTTTGTTCTCCTCGAACATGTTTCTGCCCTGCGCGTCGATGGACACGATCAGCGGTCCAAATTCCTTCACCTTGCAGCACCACAGAGTCTCCGGCATGCCCAGCTCGTCCCAGTGATGCTCCGCGATTTTCTCCACCTCAGTAGCCGCCACGACAGCGCAGCCTGCCGGGAATACGCAGTGGATCGCTCCAAACTCTTTGCAGGCACGCTCTGTGTTGGGGCCCATGCCGCCTTTTCCGACGATAACGCGCACGCCTGTCAGCTTCGTAAACTCATACTCAAATTTCTCCATACGCATGGAAGTGGTCGGTCCTACGGAAACCATCTCATAATCGTCTTCCGTCCCCTCGATCTTCCGGACGATCGGGCCTGCATGGAAAATCGCTTTTCCCTTAATGTCATAGGGAAGCTCTCTTCCGTACTCTACCAGACGGCGGTGAGCCACGTCGCGGCAGGTCATCAGATCCCCATCCAGCCAGACGATATCTCCAATTTTAATATCCGCAAGGTCCTCGGCGCTTACCGGTGTAACCAGGACTTTTTTATCTCCTCTGATCTCGATCATTCCTCTTTATCCTCCTTTATGATATATGTTGTGAAACCCCCGGACGGCATCCATTTTTTATAGGGAACGACAAATATTTTTGTCGTTTGCTATAGAAAACAGCTTCCATTCCTTGTGCCGCCCTGTCTGCGGGGCATGAAAATTACTGATTCAGATCAACGGTGGAATGGGTATCCACAGTCGCGTTCAGGTCTTTGTCAAATACCACATGTCCGCGGCGGTGAGACCAGCAGCCTACGTTCACAGCCACACCGATCGTGGACGGATGACGAGCCGTATTCTCAATATTCACGCCCATAACGGAGAATTTTCCGCCCATTCCCTGCGGTCCAAGGCCGATCGCGTTGATTCCGTCTTCCAGCAGCTTCTCCATCTTGGCGGCGTTCTCATTTTCATTGTGAGAACCGATCGGACGCATCAGGGCTTTCTTGGAGAGCAGAGCCGCCGTCTCAACGGAGGTAGCCACGCCAACGCCTACCAGAAGCGGAGGACATGCATTCAGGCCGTAGCTTGTCATCTGATCCAGAACAAAATCCGTGATTCCTTCATATCCGGCACCGGGCATCAGCACCATCGCTTTTCCCGGAAGTGTGCAGCCGCCGCCTGCCATGTACGCATAGATCTCGCACTGGTCGCTGTTCGGAACGATGTCCCAGAATACCGTCGGGGTTCCTTTTCCCACGTTTCGCTTTGTATTGTACTCATCAAATGTTTCCACGCTGTTATGACGAAGCGGAGCGGCAAACGTCGCCTGAACGACCGCTTCCTTCAGAAGCGCTTCCAGATCATCGATCAGCGGGAATTTTGTGCCGCACTTCACCCAGAACTGCAGAACGCCTGTATCCTGGCAGCTCGGACGGTCCAGAGACACCGCAAGATTCTGATTTTTTGTCATGGTTTCATAGAGTACCTTCGGCAGAGCGGCATTTTCCTGCGCGCCGAGCTCTTCCAGCTTCGCCACCACATCATCCGGCAGTTTCTTGGCAATATGCGCCACAAACTTTGCCATCTTGTCCGTCATCAGTTTAACACTTTCTTCTCTTGTCATAATTACCTCCTTCTTTTAGGGCAGCAACGCAAAAACAGGTTTCTGCGTCGCCGGATTGCTTGTTCCTGAAAATCATTTTGGCAGAAATTGATTTTATATGATGGTTTTGGTTTTAAATCTTTCAATTTAAGTCTCGCCTGCGCCATCCCCTCTGTCCGATATCATTTACGGATAAAACGGGTACAAAATCGGCAGCAGTATCATACAGACCGCGAAGGATACCAGAATCAGCGGCAGACCGGATTTTACATAGTCATTGAATTTATATCCGCCAAGGCCGACCACCATGGTATTCGCGGGCATACCGATCGGCGTTGCGTACGCGCAGGAACCGGCAATTACCGTCGCGATCACGACAGCTCTCGGATCCGCTCCCAGATTGTTCGCCAGAGATACGGCAATCGGCACCATCAGAGCGGTCGTCGCCGTGTTCGACATAAAGTTCGTCAGCGCGCAGGTTACAACGAAAATTACCAGCAGCAGGATGATCGGGTTCGGATTGCTTCCCAGAAGCCCCACGATCTTGTCTGCGATCAGCGTTCCGGCACCGGTTGTTTCCAAAGCGCTTGCCAGAGCAAGAGAACCGCCGAAGAGCAGGACTACCTTGAGGTCGATTGACTGGAGCGCAGCCTTCTCGGAGATAACGCCGAACAGAACCAGCACTACGGCGCCGATGCAGGCAGATACCTGGATCTTGATTCCGATCTTGTCCTCAAAGATCATGGCCAGAATTACCAGAATCAGAACAACCAGGGAAACGGTCTGCTTCCACTGGGGAACATCCGAAAAATCATTTTGATCTCCCGTTACAGCCTCCCCGGAGCCGCTGCCCGCGGGAAGAAAACGATAGCCGATAAATGCAAAGTAAACAATTCCAAGTACCAGCATGGGAACGCCCACCGGCGCATACATAAAGAAGCTGGTCGCAAGATCCATCTCCTGGAGAGCGTTGACACCCATCAGGTTGCCCGGCGCTCCGATGATGGAGAGGTTGCCGCCCAG
>CANQEC010000076.1 GCA_947594335.1 uncultured Lachnospiraceae bacterium | reverse complement strand
TCCAAAACTGTACCTCCCCGTATTTCTGATAAAGAAATCATACCATTTTTTTCCTGCTGTGTCATCAAAAAAATAAAGGACTTATCAGAAAGGAAGTGTCTCATACTCACCCCTCTGATAAGTCAGCGAAAAAGCACGGCCGCAGCCGGCTTTCAGGAACATTTTGAAATTTTCAGGATATGGTACGCTGAATATTTGTCGGAAAACAGCATATACTCATTTGGGTCCCTGCTCACATCCCGCAGTGTCTCATCGATCCGGGTTTTGAAATATCTTCCTTTCCCCGAAAGTTCAAACTGCCAGATTTCCGGAAAATTCTCCCTGCACTCCTCATCCGAAAGCAGCGCGTTTTTCTGTGTTTCGACAATTCTCAGATATCTCTGCACCCCGCTGTAGTTTTCCGGGTGTTCCAGCGTTTTCTCCTCAAGGTATCCGACATGATCCAGAGGAAGTTTGATCATCTCCGTCTTCACTCTGCTGTCATGTTCAAGCTTTGAGATCAGGCAGGAACCGCACTGCATCTCTATCACCTGATCGTTCGTTCCCTGATCAGGAGCATACGGGTACACCATCACAAGATAGACAGGGTCCTCCTTCTTTCCTTTGCATAGTTTATCGGTCAAAATACTGACAAATCTGTCGATGCGGGCCTTTACTTCGGCCTGTTCCTCCAGATTACGGCTTTCGGCACGAAAGACTTCTTTCACCGACCTTCCGAAGAAGATCAGATCATTTATCTCTTTTGCGCTGTACCACGCTTCAATTCCTCCTTCGCTGTACTCATACTGATCGCCGATGCTGTCGTTTCTGGGAAATCTCTCCACAGGCCGCTGATCATATCCGCGGTAATGGATCTTACAGCTCCGCAGACCCCTGCAGTCCTGATACTCTTCTTTTCTTGGATCGCTGAGTATAAATCTGGCCATATCCAGGGCCCAGTAATCGGAACCTGTCCCGCAGCCGATGCTCGCAACGTCCCACTCTTTTCGGAACTGTCCTCTGCTTTTTAATTCATCTATGTACACAGCGGAAGCCGCCGCGAAATAATCAAAACAGTATTTCCACGTATATTTCAGATTGTAATAATGCTTCTGCTTTGCATACATCTCCCTTGAAGCATCCAGATCATTCACTACTTTATCCGAAAAATCTGTTTTTCCCTGCACGACTGCGTCTTCGCGCAGCTTGTCCCCCTCATAGAGCGACTGGCAGTATTCCTCCATCAATTTATAAATATACTTCTTTTTCATCATTTCTGACACTTTCTCCTTTCACGTTCCTTCGGACGTTTTCCTCTTTCACGTTCCGTCGGACGCTTTCCTCTTTCATGTTTCAAGCCGAAACGTCAGCTGCCCGTCTGCGAGGGACTTCACCTTTCGGTCCGTCACCTTATCCTCCGGCTCTATTTCGCCGCACAGAACCGGCGAAGTGACGGAATATTTCCTGCAGCTGTTCTTCACGCTCTCCTGGCTGTAATTCGCATAGCAGTATACGCAGCCGTGCGGACATGTGTTATAGCTCCCAAGATCAATGCTTTCCACACAGCCGCACTCTTCTCTCTGCGTTTTATCCTTCTTCACCTTCAGCGGCATATCGATGATCCTCTCGATCAGTTCCCTGTCAATACAGCTGTTATGCACAATCCCGTATTTTTGAAGATCAATCTTTTCCGCGCAGGAAGCAATCGTCATTTTGTTTCGCCCGGCAATCTCGGCAAGCTTACCTGAAAATTCTCCCAGTTTTTCATCCGTCATGTCATACTTTTCCAGGGAGGCCATATTTTTGGCGTTTTTCGCGTATACGTCGACAAAACTGATCACGCATTTCTCCGTATAGCCGCGCAGGGTTTCCGCAATCTGCTCAAACGCTCTCAGATGATATTCCGGCGTATATTTCTTCGTAAAGAGAATGGGATCGTACCGCCAGATCACACGCTCGGCCCCGATCCTGTCCGAAAGCTCCATAAACGACGGCAGGATCACCTTTTTCTTATCAGGGACATGCGGCTCCACATCTCTCCCGTACCCTGTGACCGTATACTGAAAATAATAAGGATAAGCCGAAAGCTCATCGAGATGTCCAAGCATCGGCACCGCGTTTTTCGTCCAGAACACAATACAGTCAACATACTCGGGACTGAGGCTGATCCTGCTGACCTGATGAATATTCATCGGATTTTTTACGCAGACATATCCTTCCCGGATGCGGTTCATAAACCATTCCGAATAATAAGCCGGGATATCCGTTCTCCTGCTGACACTTAAAATCATACAAGCTTCTCCTTTTCTGAATGGATTTCCCGCGAGGATGCACAGAGATTCGGAACCGGGGAGGTCTGCCAATGCAGACCCGAATCCCGTCCAGAGCCCGCGGGCGGGTCTTGAGTTTTATTTTACTACCTGCTTTTTTGTCTGTCAATCGAACAGGAGGCGGCTGGTTTTCATGCCTGGGCTTACTGCCCGAGCATATTTTCAATAAATATCCCGTATCCTTTCGTGGGATCATTGACAAACACATGAGTCACGGCGCCGACGATCCGTCCGTTCTGGATGATCGGACTTCCTGACATGCCCTGCACAATCCCGCCGGTAAGCCCCAAAAGCTCCTCATCCGTGACCCGGATCACCATCCCTTTGTTGATATCCTTCCCGTTGATCCGGATCTCCTCGATCTCTATCCCGTATTCCCGGCATTCTCCGTCCACGGTGCAGAGAATGGACGCCCCTCCCGACTCCACCTCGTGGCGGTAGGCCGTCTCATACTTCTTCATATTCTCCGCGAAGTACGGAAAACCCGCGATCTGCCCGTAGATCCCGTTTTCCTGGTTTTTTTCGATCGTTCCGACGGCGTATCCGTCGCTGTAATGAATGACTCCGGCCAGCTCCCCGGGGGAACCCTGCGTCCCCCGCACAATGGAGATCACATCCGTATCGTAGAGCACGCCTTCCTTTATCTGAAGCAGCTTTCCCGTATCGACATCACTGATCCCGTGTCCCAGGGCGCCGTACCGCCCCGAATCCTCCACGTAGGTCAGTGTTCCGATTCCCTGCGTATCGTTCCTGACCCAGATACCGGCTTTGTAATCGTGCTCTCCCGTCTGAACCGGCGTCACTTTGAGGCGGATATCCTCGCCGTTCCTCGTCACATCCAGCACCACATCCGAGCCGCCGCAGTGGTTGAAGCAGTCGATCAGTTCTTCTTTATTTTCCAGCGCCACGCCGTCCGCCGCCTTGATGTAATCGCCGGACTTCAGTATGTTTGCGGCCGGGGCATATTCCTCCCCGTCCACGGCGGTCACATGGTCCGTATCGACGACCATCACACCGTCCGTCTCCATATATATGCCGATCGGCATTCCTCCGGCGTAGACGCTGGCCCGCGATACCACGCTCACGTTCGCCGCCGCCAAAGGTATTTTCCCAAACAGAAAGTATTCCACCTTGTAGCTCTCGCCAAATCTGTCAAGGCTGCCGCAGATATCCTGCGCTTCCCCGGCTTTTGGCGACGTCGTTCCATCCCCGGAAGCGAGGGGGCTCGCCGCCTCGATATCCCTGCCGTCCGGATCCAGCTCCGTAACTTTTTCGGAGATCATCCAGCCGCATGTTTTTCCGAACAGTTCCGGAATCTCTCCCTGTTCCGCCACATACATCTGCTTTGGTACGCGGTTTTTCAGCATAAGCCAGCCAAAGAAAAGCAGCCCGGTGACGCTGCCTGCCAGCATAAGCAAAACTATCTTTCTGTAAATTACCCTGTTGATCATGAGTTCCTCCGTTCTGCGCGGATGCGCTTCTGTTTTATCCTGAACCGGCCGTCCCGGCATTGTACAAATTTCACGGGGTGCCCCGCTGCTTCGAATCCTACAAGGAAAGCAGGGCCTTTTTTGAAGTCCCTGCTTTCAGTATGTGTGATTCCTCTCAATCAACACTGGTATTTTTTTGTCTTCGCTGCCAGTTCTTTCATCTCGCGCGCATTGTCGAGAACCGCCTGCGTGATCTTCGCTCCCCCGAGGATCCGCGCGAGTTCTGTGATGCTCTGCTCTTTGTCAAGCAGACGGATCGTCGTAAACGTCTTCCCGTCCCTGGGATTTTTTTCGATCTGAAAATGGCTGTCCGCCATGGCTGCGATCTGAGCCAGGTGCGTGATGCAGATCACCTGGCGGTTTTCGGCGATCACCGCCATCTTCTCGGACACTTTCTGCGCTGTCCTTCCGCTGATCCCCGTATCGATCTCATCAAAGATCAGCGTGTCCACCTCATCCTGCTGTGCCATCACCGTTCTGATCGCCAGCATGACCCTTGACAGTTCTCCCCCTGACGCCACTTCGCCAAGGGGACGCAGCGGCATTCCGGGATTGGTGGAGATCTGAAAGCAGACCGCGTCAATGCCGTTCTCGCACGGCTTGTCAAGCGGCGCAAAGCTGATCTCAAACTGCACCTCAAGAAAATTCAGATCAATCAGCGCTTCCTTTATCTTATCCGCAAGCGCTGCGGCATACCGTTTTCGGATGGCGGACATCTCGCGCGCGGTCAGCAGAAGATTTTTTCCGGCTTTTTCATATTCTGTCCGAAGTCCCTGCAGATATTCCTCATAATTCTGAAGAATCTGCAGACGCTCTTCCTTTTCTTTCCGGTATCCAAGCACATCGTCAAGCGTTTTTCCATATTTTGCCTTCAGACGGTTCAAAAGATCCAGCCGATCCTCAATCCGTTTCATCTCCTGCTCATCAAACGCAAAGCCGTCCATATAACCGGAGAGTCCGTGATTGAATTCTCCCAGCATTCCCTCAATATCCTCAAGCATCCGGCAGAACCCGTCAAGCTCCCCGTCAAAACCGCGGACCGCGTTCAGGGAACGCAGCGCATGTCCGATCTCATCGGCCGCCCCGCCGTTCACCTGACAGCCGGTCAGTCCACCTGCCTCGGCGAGAGACTCCATGATCCTCCTGCCGTTCGACATAACCCGGTATCGGGCTTCCAGATCTTCATCCTCCCCGGGATGCAGCCCGGCCGACTCGATCTCCTGCAGCTCAAACCGCAGAAAATCCGCTTCCTTTGCCCGTCCCGCCTCGTCCGAGCGCGCTTTGGAAAGCTTTCTGGCCGCGGACACATAATCGTGATATCTGGCGGCACATTCCTGTTTCAGCGGCGCGATCTCCTTCTCCGCGTATTCATCCAGGATCTCCAGATGCTTCGCGGGATACAGCAGCGACTGGTGCTCATGCTGCCCATGTATGTCGATCAGATAAGACGCCAGCTCCCGCACAAAGGAAACCGGCACCGTCTCGCCGTTGACCTTGCTGATGCTTCTCCCTTTTCTGTACTTTCTGGAAATGATAATCTCCCCGTCCTCCCAGGGAATCTCCATCTCATCAAGCTTCCTGCGGACAGATTTTTGTTTCGATGCAAACACCAGCTCCGCCAGGGCATAATCCGCATCCCCGCGGACATAATCGCGGAAATTTCCTGCCCCGAGCGCAATATTCACCGCGCCCAGAAGGATGGATTTCCCTGCCCCGGTTTCCCCGGTCAGAATGTTCAGACCTTCTCCTAATTCTATCTCGACCTCATCGATCAAGGCCATATTTTTTACATGAAGACTGACTATCATATTCTCTCTTTACCTGTACTCTCTCCCTGTCTGGCCGTCCATCCCACATTTATTTCCGCCCCGCGACCTTTCTGATCTTCTCCATCACTTTCTCCGTATCTTCCGCGCTCCGCACCGCGCACATGATCGTATCGTCGCCCGCAATACAGCCCGCGACCTCCGACCACCGCATCGCGTCGATCGCCGCGGCCACCGCCATCGCCATGCCGGAAGCCGTCTTCACAACCAGAATCGTCTGCGCCATATCCATGGACACATACCCGTCATGCAGCACACGGAGATACTTTTCATTCATGCCGGCAACGCCATCCTGCATCAGGGCGTATTTCTGTTTCCCCTCGCCCGTCGATATCTTTGTAAGCTTCAGCTCGCGTATGTCGCGGGAGATTGTCGCCTGCGTCACATGATATCCTTCCCGGTTCAGGTGAGCCGCCAATTCTTCCTGCGTCTCAATATCATATCTGTTGATCAGATCAACTATTTTCGTCTGCCTTCCTATCTTCATGCAGCATCTCCTTCCATCTGGTAGTCTATTTATTCATTTTTTCACGCAATATTTCCAGAAAGCTTGTAGTTTTGGTCCGGATCAGCATGGTTTTCTGTTCTGCCTGGCGGATCGTGATCCTGTCCCCGGAGTTCAGCTTTACCGATGTGTCCCCGTCAAAAGTCGCCTCCGCGCCGTCTATGTCCGTTCCGTGGCTGGACCCGATCTCGATCGTGATCTCGGCGTCCGCGGGAAGCACGATCGGACGCGAGCTGAGCGTATGCGGCGCGATCGCAGTCAGCAGCATCATGGATGCCTGCGGCGCCACGATCGGTCCTCCCGCGGACAGATTGTAGCCGGTCGATCCGGTCGGCGTCGAAATGATAACGCCGTCCGCACTGTAGGATTTCAGAAATTCTCCGTCAACAAAAACATTGAAATCGACAATCCGCAGCCTTCCGTTTCTCGTAATCACAATATCGTTCAGCGCGACGTCCCTGAAAATTTTACGCCCGTGCCGGTGCGCCTCCCCATAGATCATCATACGCGGTTCAACCTGATATTCGTCTGCCAGAAGCCTGTCCAGAGCCGCCGAAAAACTGGTGCACTCAATTTCCGCCAGATATCCGAGCGTTCCCATATTAATTCCGAGAAGAGGAAGCTGCCGGTCCACCACATCGCGCGCGGCGCGCAGCAAAGTGCCGTCTCCTCCGATCACAAGCACTCCTTCCACGTCGGACGGTATTTTATCCACATCCGTATAGCGGCCGCATATTTCCTCCGCTCCCTTCTGAACATTCCTGCAGCTTTCATTCAGCCCTTCCTGAATATAGCAGGTCTTTCCCTGCTCCCCAAGATATTTCCGAATTGCAAGAGCCATGCTGCCATTTGGATCTTTCTGATAATTCGTGATAATATAAAAATGATCCATTTTTCGTGTACCTCTTATGTATCGTCTATCTGTCCAGTTCTTCATGCGCGAGGCGCACAATCTCCCCCGCCGAAATTTCCGGGGCAGCCGTGCCTGGACCTTCCCTGCGCTTTTTCAGATGCATCAGATATTCAATATTTCCCTCCGGCCCCTTGATCGGGGAAAACTCCAGAGCCAGGATATCAAAGCCCATGGAACGCGCGCATTCGGCCACTTTACCAATAACTTCCCTGTGTACCGCGGGGTCGCGGACTACTCCCTTTTTGCCTACCTTCTCTCTTCCCGCCTCAAACTGCGGCTTGATCAGGCAGACGATCTCCCCCGCCGGCGCGAGCAGCTCCCGCACGGCAGGAAGAACCTTCGTCAGGGAGATAAAGGAAACGTCGATCGAGACCAGGGAAGGCGGCTCGCCGATATCCTCCGGCGTCACATAACGGATATTTGTCTTCTCCATACAGACAACTCTCTCATCCGTCCGCAGTTTCCAGTCGAGCTGCCCGTATCCGACGTCCACCGCGTAGACCTTGACCGCGCCGTTCTGCAGCATGCAGTCCGTAAATCCTCCCGTCGATGCCCCGACATCCATACAGACCCTGCCGCGCGGCGTCACGTCAAAACATTTCATCGCTTTCTCCAGCTTGAGGCCGCCCCGGCTCACATACCGCAGCTGTCCTCCCTTTACCGCGATTTCCACATTCTCATCAAACGAAGCGCCCGCCTTGTCCTCGCGCTGTCCGTCTACCAGGACATTTCCGGACATAATCACCGCCTTCGCCTTCTCCCGCGATGCCGCAAGGCCGCGCTTTACCAACAATACATCCAGCCGCTCTTTCATCGCCTTCTCCCATCATTTTGCAAATATGGAGAGATACTCTATCACGATCCGCCTGTAGATCGCCTCCGCATCCGTGCAGGTTTCCTTTCTGAGTATATCCACATTCCCGTGCTCTATATAATCGTCCGGAAGGGCAATCTGCATGACGTGCAGGTCCGCCCCTGTCTCGTTATAATATTCCAGTACCTTTTCTCCGAAACCGCCGTTTTTTATATTCTCCTCCAGAGTCACCACAAGGCGGTGATCCTTCGCCAGATAATCCAGCATCTCCTCATCCACCGGCTTTACAAAGCGCGCGTTTACCAGCGTGCAGCTGTACCCCAGATCGCGCAGCATGGAACGCACCTCTTCCGCGATCCGCACCATGCTCCCGACCGCGACCAGCGCAAGAGAACACTCGTCGTACAGGATCTCGCTCTTTCCGTATTCTATGGGCGCCCTGAACTTCTCAAGGCCGTCGTACGCCTCGCCCCGCGGATAGCGCATCGCAATCGGTCCGTTGTACGCGACCGCGTATTTGAGCATATCGGCCAGCTCCCACTTGTTTTTCGGCGCCATCACGCACATGTTCGGAATCCCGGAGAGATAGGACAGGTCAAAGATGCCCTGATGCGTCTCCCCGTCGCTGCCGACAAGACCCGCGCGGTCAACCGCGAATACCACCGGCAGGTTCTGAATACAGACGTCGTGGATTATCTGGTCATAGGCCCGCTGCAGAAAAGAGGAATAGATCGCCACGACGGGCTTTAAGCCTCCCGCGGCCAGGCCGGCCGCAAAGGTCACCGCGTGGCCTTCCGCGATTCCCACATCAAAGAATCTGTCCCTGTACATGTTCCGGAACCGCTTCAGCCCGGTTCCGTCCGGCATCGCCGCCGTGATCGCGGCCAGTTTCGGCTCACGCGCTCCCAGCTTGCACATAACCGTGGAAAACACATCCGTGTAGGACGCCTTTTTCTTCCGGTCTTTCGGAAGTCCGGTATCCGGATCAAACGGCCCTGTCCCATGAAAACGGGCCGGCATCCGTTCGGCCGGCAGAAAGCCCTTCCCTTTTACGGTATTGACATGCACCAGCACCGGTCCGTTCACCCGCTTTGCATCCCGCAGAATGCGGATCGTCTGCTGAATATTGTGTCCGTCCACCGGACCCAGATAGGTGATCCCCATCTCCTCAAAAAACATGCCCGGTATCAGAAAATGCTTGATCCCCTGCTTCGTATTGCGGATCCCCTGGATCAGCGCGTCGCCGTAAATCGGAATCCTGTTCAGCGTGTTTTCCACGCCTGTCTTCAGACCCGTATACGCCTCTGCCGTCCTTATTTTTCCAAGATACGTGGAAATGCCTCCGACATTTTCCGAGATTGAACGGTCGTTATCATTCAGAACGATAATAAAATTCGACTTAAGCTGCGAGGCGTTGTTCAGAGCCTCATATGCCATTCCTCCGGTCAGCGCGCCGTCTCCGATCACCGAGACCACACTGTAATCCTGCCCCAGTATCTCCCGCGCGCGGACATAGCCGAGCCCGGCTGAGATGGAGGTGGAGCTGTGTCCCGTATCAAACGCGTCGCAGCTGCTCTCCTTCCTTTTGGGGAATCCGCTCATTCCTCCGTACTTCCTGAGCTGATCAAACCCGTCCTTGCGGCCGGTCAGAATCTTGTGCGTATAGGACTGATGCCCGACGTCCCAGATCAGCTTGTCCTTCGGCAGATCGAACACAAGGTGCAGCGCCATGGTCAGCTCAACAACGCCCAGATTCGAGGCCAGATGTCCCCCGGTCATACTGATCTTCTGGATCAGAAAATCCCGGATCTCCTGCGCGAGCTGAGGCAGCTGACTTTTGTCAATTTTCCTGATATCGTTTACCTCGTTGATTTTATCCAGCAGCATGGCAGACCTCCTCAGGCGCTGCGGTGAACCAGATGCAGAATCAGCTCGTGAAGAAATTCATTTTCATATGGCAGTTCGCCGAGCAGGCGCACGGCCTCCGCGGAATAGCGCGCCACATCTTCACGTGCCTGCTCCAGTCCCATCACCGTGACATACGTCGTCTTATTGTTCCTCTCATCGCTTTTCGCCGGCCTGCCGGTTTCTTTTTCATCGCCGGTCACATCCAGGATATCATCCTGGATCTGAAACGCCATTCCGACATTCTGCGCGGCGCGGCGTACCAGGTCCACATGCTCATCCGACGCTCCGGCAAGCACGGCCCCGATCGCCATCGACGCTTCGATCAGCGCGCCCGTTTTCAGATGATAGATAAAAGAAAGCTGCTCCTTTGTCAGAGCTTTCCCCGCGTACTCCACATCCACAGACTGCCCTCCGATCATGCCGTCGATCCCCGTGCAGGCCGCAAGAACCGCGAAAGCCCGCCCGATATTTCTGTTCTCAGGCTCCATTTCAAACGCTTTGGCCGCCGTTTCATACGCATGATTCA
>CANQEC010000075.1 GCA_947594335.1 uncultured Lachnospiraceae bacterium | reverse complement strand
GCCGCCGCGATCAGCAGCGGAAGAAATCTTTTTCTCATAAATGCTCTCCTTTTCTTTAACTATCGTAATATATGCGGGTTTTCCCGCGGCGTTCCAGGGTTATATAAAACTAACTTTCTGCTTGACATTTCAGAATAATGTGTATAAAATGACCTTGTAGTGTTAGATTACGCTAACTGAATTAACCTGTTCTGCGCCGGCACGGATGAAAATAATCCGGACTGCTGTGTGCTTTGCGGCGGCGCGGAACCTTTACGGAAAATTTCAAAATTGCGGGGTGAGAAAATGAAAAAGCACAAATTCTGGGCGTGGGCGGCGGTTTTTTGTTTCATAATGGTCATGTACACTGGATATAAGCATAAGTAGGCAGCAGATGGGAGGGAAAAAATGGATATTTTTAAGTACAAAAAACTTGGGATTTTTGCCGGAGGGGCTCTGTTTGGTACCGCAGGATTAAAGCTGCTTGGAAGCAGCGACGCCAAAAAGGTTTATACGCACTGTACGGCGGCGGTTCTGCGCGCGAAGGACTGCGTGATGAAGGTTGTCACGACGATCCAGGAGAACGCGGAGGATGTGATCGCGGCGGCAAAACAGATCAACGAGGAGCGTGCGGCAAAAGAAGCGGCGAAAATGAACGCGGAAATGGGAGAAGAGGCCTGCTGCGGGGCATGTGGGGAGCCGGGGGAAGCTCCGGCCCCGGAAGAGGCTGCGGCAAAGGCGTCTCCAGCATAAAAACTGCGCGGGGAACTTTGATTTTGCGGGTTTCATAAAGCGCAGGTTGTAAAATACAGTTTTGTCCGGTGTGCATGACATTATGGGGGCAAAATTCCTTTTGACCCCAGCATCATGATATGTTTTATCATAAGAGAACCGGAGGAATATGAATGAAATTCATAATCAGACATGAGATAAAAGGAAGAATGCGGCTTCACATGCTGCAGGTCTGTATGACCTGCGAGGAAGCGGATATTCTGCAGTATTATCTGCGGAAGCTGCCGCAGGTGACAGATGTCCGCGTGTATGAGCGGACCTGCGATGTGGTAATCCGCTACGAAAACGGACGCGCGAAGATCTTTCAGGCTCTTGGAGAGTTCCGGTACAGCAAGGTGAGCGTACCGGAGCAGGTTCTGCAGAGCTCCGGCAGAGAACTCAATGCGTTCTATCAGGAGAAGCTGGTCGGCAGGGTCGCGGTTCGGGCGGTAAAAAAACTGTTTCTGCCGTATCCGGTCAGGGTGGTATGGACGGTCCTTCTGTCGCTGAAATATATCGGAAAGGGGCTCGGCAGCCTTGCAAAACGCAGGCTGGAGGTTTCCGTTCTCGACGCGGCGGCAATCGGCGTTTCGGTCGTGCGGGGGAATTTCGGGACGGCCGATTCCGTGATGTTCCTGCTGGGTATCGGGGAACTGCTTGAAGCATGGACCTACAGAAAATCGGTCAGCGACCTGGCAGGGAGCATGGCGCTTAATGTCGGAAAAGTCTGGCTGAGAAAGGATGATCAGGATATTCTTATCCCGGCTGATGATGTGAAACCGGGCGATTTCGTTGTGGTACATATGGGGACGGTCATTCCGTTTGACGGTGTTGTGGAGACCGGAGAAGCTCTGGTGAACCAGTCGTCGATGACCGGGGAATCCGCGGCTGTGCGCAAGGAACGGGATGACTATGTCTATGCCGGAACGGCGCTGGAAGAAGGAGAGCTGTGTATCTGCGTAAAGGAAACAAAGGGTTCTACCCGGTATGAAAAAATCGTTTCGATGATCGAGGAGACAGAGAAGCTGAAATCCGCCTCGGAGAGCAGAGCGGGACGCCTCGCGGACAGACTGGTGCCTTATACGCTGACCGGGACAGCGCTCACATGGGCGCTCACGCGGAATACGGCGAAGGCTCTGGCTGTTTTGATGGTGGATTTTTCCTGCGCACTCAAGATGGCAGTTCCGGTGTCGGTACTTTCCGCGATCAGGGAAGCGCGGAACAGCAATATTATGGTAAAAGGCGGCAGATATCTTGAGGCTGTGGCGGACGCCAGGACGGTTGTGTTTGACAAGACGGGTACGCTGACAAAGGCTCATCCCGCAGTGCGGTGCGTCATTCCGTTTGACGGAAATGACGCGGATGAGATGCTGCGGACCGCGGCCTGTCTCGAAGAACACTTTCTGCACTCCATGGCGAAAGCGGTTGTGGATGCCGCAAAGCAGCAGGGGCTCGAACACGAGGAGCTTCACTCCACGGTCCGCTACATCGTGGCCCATGGAATTGTCTCTGAGATCGAGGGACGCAGAGCCGTGATCGGCAGTTTTCACTTTGTGTTTGACGATGAAGCCTGCGTTGTTCCCGAGGGGGAGGAGGAGAAATTTGAGACACTTCCCCCGGAATATTCCCAGCTCTATCTGGCGGTTGACGGAAGGCTGTCTGCCGTGATCTGCATCGAGGATCCTCTGCGCGAGGAGGCCTCTGAGGTTGTGCGGGCGCTGAAAAAAGCCGGGATCCGAAAAGCCGTGATGATGACCGGGGACAGCGGAAAAACGGCGGCGTCCGTCGCGTCGCGGGTCGGCGTGGACGAGTACTATTTCGAGGTGCTCCCGGAGGACAAGGCAGGTTTTGTGGAGAAAGAAAAAGCCGGCGGCCATGCGGTGATCATGGTCGGAGACGGGATCAACGATTCGCCTGCGCTGTCAGCGGCAGACGCCGGCGTCGCGATCAGCGACGGAGCGGAAATTGCCCGGGAGATCGCGGATATCACGATCGGAGCGGACAGTCTGCGCGAGCTTGTCACACTGAAGCTGCTTGCCACAAAACTGATGCGGCGGATCCATGTAAATTACGGAGTGATTGCGGGATTTAACACCGCGCTTATTCTGCTTGGCGTGATGGGGATCATTCGGCCGACGACGTCCGCCTGGCTGCACAATGCCTCAACGCTTGCGATCACGCTGCGCAGTATGGGGAATCTGCTGGAGCAGGATGCTTCGGCTGCCCTGCAAAAGTAAAAGCGGCAGATGATTTCCTTCCCTGATGCTGTCCTGCCCTGCAGGACATGAATACCTGGAGGCGACAGATATGTCAACAGTAATTATTGCGGCAGTCCTGGTTCTGATCTGCGTTTTTTCCGCGAGATCCTATATCAGGAAGCTGGTAAAAGGCGGCGGATGCTGCGGGGAACATGAAGAAATGGAAAAAAAGGTCCGGGTATCCGACCGCGACAGGCGCCATTATCCGTATACGGTAACGCTTCGGATCGATGGAATGACCTGCGGGAACTGTGCCCGCAGGGTTGAGAATGCCTTAAACCGACTGGAAGGGACCTGGGCTGAGGCAGATTTTTCCGCGGGAAAAGCGGTCGTTTGCACAAAGCAGCCGGCGGATACGGAAAAGCTGCGAAGGGCGGTCAGCGATGCGGGATATACGATGCTGGGGATTCTGCAGTAGCCGGATCTCAGGTCTGTGCGCCTGCGCAGGATTCGATTTCTGAATCCTGGGCAGGATTGTGATGTGCTGAGCGCCAGTGACGCTCGTCCAGCACCGACCGGAGCGGAGCGAAGACAGAGAAGCACGAAACAATCTGTCCGGCATCTATTGCCCCCAACATCAGTGTATAAAAAGGTCATGAATCCCATGTATGGACGGGACTGCATGACCTTTTAAATATCCGGAATCAGTCAGGAGACAATTTTCCTTCTGCCCGATTCCGGCATGGTTTTACAGAGAAAATTTTTAACAGGCGTTTTTTATAACTGGAAAATGATTCCGGCCGCCGCGGCCACCGCGATATACAGTACCGGATGTTTTTTGAATTTTTTCAGCCCGATATAAATAAGCACCGCGAGCAGGGCGCATTTCCAGTTGAGAAGATCGGTCCAGGAACCGGTCTTTTCAAAAACGTCGGTTTTTAAAAGAGCGATCCGGGCAACGCCGAGTCCGGCCGCCGCGATCAGCGCCGTCGAAGCCGGGCGCAGGCCGTAGAAGATTCTCTGGACGAGAGCGGACTCCTTAAATTTGTCCAGTATTTTTGAAATAAGGATAATGATGATGATGGACGGAAGGATCAGACCGAATGTGGTTATGATTCCGCCGAACAGACCGGTCGTTTTGAACCCGACATAGGTGGCCATGTTGACCCCGAGCGGTCCCGGCGTGGATTCCGACACAGCGATCAGATCGGCAATATCCTGCGTTGTAAACCAGCCTGTCGATGCGGAAATATCGTACAGGAAGGGCAGAGTGGCAAGTCCGCCTCCGACCGCGAACAGCCCTGTTTTGAAAAATTCCCAGAAAAGCTGCAGACAGATCATGATTTATTCACCTCTTTTCCTTTTGCGTCCGGTTTCAGCAGGAAGCCGGCAAGTCCCGCGATTATAATCAGAGCCGCCGGGGGAACCGGCGTCAGAAGCGACAGGCCGAGTATCACAAGAAAGATGAGCAGGCATCGGTTGTCAATGATCGATTTTTTGCCGAGTTTGATGACCGAATCCAGGATCAGCACACAGACGCAGACACGGATCCCGGCGAATGCGTGTTTTACAACGGCAAGTTCGGCAAAATTTGTGAGGAACAAAGCGATTGTTGTGATGATGATGATGGACGGCGCGACCAGGCCGAAGGTAGCGATGAAGCCACCGATGATGCCGAACTGGCGGTAGCCGATAAACGTTGCGGTGTTCACGGCGATGATACCGGGGGTACACTGGCCGATCGCATAGTAATCCATCAGTTCGTTTTCGGTGGCCCAGTGGCGTTTGTCCACGATTTCACGCTGAAGGATCGGAAGCATGGCGTACCCTCCGCCGAACGTAGTGACTCCAATCTGAGCGAAAACAAAGAACAGGTTGATCAGATCTTTCATTTCCAGATTAAGACTCCTTTCTGCTGTTTTGATTGGGAACAGACTGCTATTGATTCTATAATAAAAAGGCATTTTTCGCAAGCCTGAAAGAAGACTGTTATGTTAATGCCGGACAAAAACCGCTGCGGCGCGAAAATGGCGCGGGAGTTGACATTGCCGGAACTTTCATTATATAATGCGGTTCATAAACGGAGGTGAAGCTTCTTATGAAATATGTTCTGGATTCCCATACACATACGATTGCGAGCGGACACGCATATAATACGATGAAGGAGATGGTGCAGGCCGCCGCGGACAAGGGGCTGGAACTGCTTGGCATCACGGAGCACGGGATTGCGATGCCGGGGACCTGCCACAAATATCATTTTACAAATCTGAAGGTTTTAAGCCGCCGGATGGCCGGAATTGAGGTAATGTTCGGCACGGAGGCCAATATTATGGATTATGACGGGAAGATCGACATGCCGGAGAAGCTGCTGCGCGAGATGGACGTCGTGATCGTCAGCCAGCATCTGCCCTGTATCCGGCCGGGAAGCCGGAAAGAAAACACGGCGGCGGTGATCGGAGCGATGAAGAATCCATATGTGAATATCATCGGACATCCGGATGACGGAAGATTTCCGCTCGATTATGAGGAGGTTGTGCGCGCGGCGAAAGAATATCAGGTGCTGCTTGAGGTCAACAATACGTCGATGAGTCCGCTGAACCGCAGGCAGAATTCGAGGGAAAATTATCTGATCATGCTTGAACTGTGCAGCCGACTGGAGGTTCCGGTGATCCTGAACAGCGACGCGCACTGGGAGGGGGATATCGGAAACTGCAGTTACAGCAGCCGCCTGATCGAGGAGGCCGGATTTCCCGAAGAGCTGATCGTGAACCGCTCTGTAAGTGAATATAAAAAATACATCAATCGATTTAAAAATATATAAATGTATTTACACTGACGCGTTACCATGTTAAGATAAGAAGTGGAACGGAGGCTGTATCGGGTCCGCGGGAAGAGTCGTCCCCTGTGTCGGACCCATACAGAATTTTGGCAAGCCAGGAAAGGATATGCGTATGAGTAAAAAAATAAGGACGGAAGCTGTCGATGCTTTATTTGAGGCGGTTATGTGTCTGGAAAATAAAGAAGAGTGCTATCTGTTTTTTGAGGATGTGTGTACAGTAAACGAGCTGCTTTCTCTTTCTCAGAGATTCGAAGTGGCGAGAATGCTGACCGAGAAAAAAACATATCTGGAGATCGCGGAGAAGACGGGAGCTTCCACCGCGACGATCAGCCGCGTGAACCGCTCCCTGAATTACGGGAACGACGGCTATGCGATGGTGTTTGAGCGGCTGAAGGAACGGCAGGATGGAGAATTTTAAAATTCCAGGGAGAACCCGGCGCGGAAAAACCGCGCCGGGAAAATCATAAAAGCGTGTTTCATGTGAAGTTTGGACTTCACAAATTTTTCGCAAAATAATTAGCACTCACCTCTTGACAGTGCTAACAATCATGTATTATATTACACATGAACATATTGCGGCATCCGTATCGGCGGACAAATCTGTCCGGGAGTTTCGGACCGCCGCGTGGGAACAGAAGAGGGGTTTAAAACGAAGGAGGGTTTTATGACGGTTATTCCTGTTTATAATATTATTTTGCTTCCGGATGTGGTCTTCTACTTTAAAAAGGATATTTATAAGAATATCCCGGGGGAGAAGCTGCAGCCGGGCAGTGAACTCCTGTTTCTGATGCTTAGGCAGGAAGAAGTGGGAGGGGAGATCACGACCGGGGATATCATGCCGGTCGCGGTCAAAGGTGTGATCGAGAAGATCGACGAGGAAGGCAGCCTGCAGATCAGAACGGTCGAGAGATCTTCCGTGCTGGAGGTTTCAAGAGAGGACGGGCTGCTTGTGGCCGAGGGGGAAGAGCGGCCGGATATCGAGGATATTTCCGACGAGGAACTTCGGCAGAGATTTGAACGGCTGAGGGCATCGCTGCTGCAGTTTGTGCAGAAGTTTCCGTGGGGCGTCTGGGCGCGCAGCTATGTGCTGCACTGGAGAAATATGCATGAGATGATCTGCGCGATCTCCAATCTGCTTGATCTGACGGCGGAAGAAAAGTACGCGTTTCTCGGGACAGATTCAAAGAGTGAGCGCTGTGCTCTGATCGAACAGACCGTCCACGAGTTTATTGAGCGGACGGAGGTGACCGAGGAAGCGCAGAACGCGGAGAAAGACCGCAATGAAAAAATGTACCGGGAGGCAGCAATCAAAAAACAGATCGATTATCTGCAGAAACAGCTTGACGAGATGCATCCGGAGAATGTCTCGGATGTCCGCGGCTTTGAGATTAAAATCGAAGAATCCGGCATGAACGAGACGGCAAAGCTCGAGGCGCAGAAGGTCCTGAACCGCATGAAGCAGGAGGGCAAGGACGGTCATGAGTATGGAATGCTGCACGATTATCTGGATTTTGTGACGAGCCTTTCCTGGAAGAAGGAGGAATTTAAGAAGATCGATCTGACAGAGGCGGAGAAGATCCTTGACGAGGATCATTTCGGGCTGAAGAAGGTCAAGGAGAGAATCATCCAGCAGCTGGCGGTGATGGCTCTGAATAAAAAACAGGCGGGGTCGATCCTGCTGTTTGTGGGCGCGCCCGGCACGGGCAAGACGAGCATTGGCCAGAGCATCGCCAAAGCGCTCGGCCGCAAATATGTAAGGATCAGTCTGGGCGGCGTGCGGGACGAGGCGGAGATCCGCGGGCACCGCAGAACCTACATCGGAGCGATGCCCGGAAGAATCATGGAAGGGATGAAGCGCAGCGGCGTCTCGAATCCGGTCATGATCCTCGATGAGGTCGACAAGCTTTCGCGGGATTACAGCGGAGATCCGGCGAGCGCGCTCCTTGAGGTGCTTGACCCGGAACAGAACAATAATTTTACCGATCATTACATGAACGTGCCGTATGATCTCTCCGATGTGCTGTTTGTCTGTACGGCGAACTCGGCGGACACGATCCCGGAGCCGCTGCTGAACCGAATGGAAGTCATCCGGTTCCCCGGCTATACGGCGGTTGAAAAATTCCATATCGCGAAAAAGCATCTGCTGCCGAGGGCGATGGAAAGCACCGGCATCCGGCCGGCGGATCTGAAGGTCACGGACAAGGCGATCCAGAAAGCGATCGAGGAGTATACGATGGAGGCGGGCGTGCGCGGTCTGAAAAAGCAGATGGATGTGCTCTGCCGCGCGGCCGCGGTGAGGATTGTCAGAGGTGACGGGAAGATGCTGACGGTAAATGCCAGAAGCCTGCCGGATTATCTTGGAAAGAAGCCGTCAAGCCACGAGAGGAAGCTGAAAGAAGCCATGCCCGGTGTGGTGACGGGGCTGGCCTGGACGCAGGCAGGCGGCGAGATCCTGTTTATTGAGACGAAGCTGCTCAAGGGCTCAGGCAGGCTGACGATCACCGGTCAGCTCGGCGACGTGATGAAGGAGTCGGCGCAGATTGCCTTGAGCGTAGTCAAGGATCTGTATCCGGATGCGTGCGGAAAGCTCAAGGATCATGATATCCACATCCATGTCCCGGCCGGAGCGGTGCCGAAGGACGGACCTTCCGCCGGCATCACGCTGGTGACGGCGCTGGCTTCCCTGATGACAGGGAAACCGGTCAGCACCGAGTATGCGATGACCGGGGAGGTTTCCCTGCGGGGCTGTGTGATGCCGATCGGAGGGCTTCCGGAGAAGCTGATGGCGGCGCAGCGCGCGGGAATCGGCAAGGTCCTGATCCCGGCGGAGAACAAAACCGAGCTGGACGATATCCCGTCCGAAGTCACGGATAAGCTGGAGATCATTCCGGTGAAGAAGGTTTCAGAAGTGCTGAAGCTGCTGCTGTAGACAGTGATTTTGGAAGGTGCCGCGCCAAATGGAAAGAAATAAGATCGGGCAGAGGAAAAATTATCCTCTGCCCGATTGGGCTGTCAGGCGGTAATCGAATTTCCGGTGTAAAGCTGGTAATATCTTCCTTTCTCCTCGAGCAGCTGTTCATGCGTTCCGCGCTCGATGATCCGTCCCTGCTCAAGCACCATGATGCAGTCGGAATTCCGCACGGTGGAGAGCCGGTGCGCGATGACGAATGTCGTGCGTCCGCTCATCAGATGATCCATGCCTTCCTGCACAATACGCTCGGTTCGCGTGTCAATGGAGCTGGTCGCCTCGTCGAGGATCAGAACCGGCGGATCCGCGATGGCCGCGCGCGCGATCGCGAGAAGCTGGCGCTGGCCCTGGCTGAGGTTCGCGCCGTCCCCGGTCAGCATGGTGTCGTAGCCCTGCGGCAGACGGCGGATAAAACCGTCCGCGTTCGCAAGCTTCGCGGCCGCCATGACTTCCGTGTCCGTCGCGTCGAGTTTGCCGAAGCGGATATTCTCCTTTACCGTTCCGGTGAACAGATGCGTATCCTGGAGTACGATGCCGAGAGAGTGCCGCAGGTCCGCTTTTTTAATCTTGTTGACGTTGATTCCGTCGTAGCGGATCTTGCCGTCCTGGATGTCGTAGAAGCGGTTGATCAGGTTCGTGATCGTCGTCTTTCCGGCGCCGGTGGAGCCGACGAACGCGATCTTCTGGCCGGGCGTCGCGTAGAGCTTCACATCGTGGAGCACCATCTTGTCGTCGGTGTAGCCGAAGTCCACGCCGTCAAAGACGACGTCGCCCTTGAGCTCCTTGTATTCGACGGAGCCGTCTGCCTGGTGGGTATGCTTCCACGCCCAGCGTCCGGTGCGGCCGTTGCTCTCGACGAGCTGTCCGCGCTCCTCCTTTGCGTGGACAAGCGTCACATAACCGTTATCGACTTCCACCGGTTCATCCATCAGGCGGAAGATACGGTCCGCGCCCGCCATTGCCATGACGATGGCATTGAACTGCTGGCTGACCTGGTTGATCGGCATGCTGAAGCTTTTGTTGAAGGTCAGAAAGCTTGCGAGACCTCCGAGCGTAAAGCCCCCGAAACCGTTCAGCGCGAGAATGCCGCCGGCGATCGCGCAGATTACGTAGCTGGCGTTGCCAAGCTGCGAGTTGATCGGGCCGAGCGAGTTTGCGAACGTGTTCGCGCGGTCCGCGCTGACAAAGAGCCGGTCGTTCAGTTCCCTGAATTTCTTCATATTCTCTTCTTCATGGCAGAAGACCTTGACGACTTTCTGTCCCTTCATCATTTCCTCAATGTAGCCGTTGACGGCGCCGAGGTTTTTCTGCTGTTCCACGAAGTATTTTCCGCTGTTGGACGCGGCGTAGCGGCTGCACATGAGCACGACGCCGACCATGACAAGCGTCAGGATCGTCAGAGGAATGCTCAGGATGACCATGCTGATAAAGACGCTGACGACCGTAAAAGAGCTGTTGATGATCTGCGGAATACTCTGGCTGATCAGCTGGCGCAGCGTGTCGATATCGTTCGTGTAGATGGACATGATATCGCCGT